>CAZHLZ010000118.1:0-9808 GCA_964532475.1 uncultured Chitinophaga sp. | reverse complement strand
ATTTTTTATATAAGATATTGATTAACAAATAGTTTTTATTTGATGGTTATTTGATGGAACTAAAAAAACAGAGAATAATAACTGAAAAGCAATTTAATAAAACCCTGAAAATATTTAGATGAAGAAATTTAAATAAGAAAACTAATTAAATAATATTTGCAAATATAAAACTATATGAATTCACACCTAAATTTATTCAATTCATATTCAAAAGGTGATAAAAACTATCAACTAGAGAATGATTTAACAAGGGCATTGGCTATTTGTCTTCAAGAAGATAAACTACTTTTACATGAAGTTTTAAAATATATTTTTTTTGAGACAATTTTCTACAATTCTATTTTCGATGAATTTTCAGAAGAAAATAAAGTGAAAATTGAAATACAGAAAGAAGTTAGTGCATTAGAAGATTTTGAGCACGTTTTTGCTGTTTCATTAACTGCTTTGGAAATGAATGTGGCTAATTTTTTTAATAGCCAACATCATGCAAATTATGATCCCATTTGTGATTTAGTTATTACAACTAAAAATGTTGCTATAATAATTGAAGTAAAAAGGGATGCAAGTGATTGTTCTCATCAATTATATAATCAGATATTTAACGCTTTAAAAAATACTGGAATTACAAATTTAACAAGCGAAGAACCAGTAACACCTATCGATTTGAATTGGAGTAAATTAATGGCCATTATAGTTAATGTCAATAATTTTCATAAAAACACAAATAGTAATAATAGATTTTTAAAAGATTTTATACAGTTTATAAGGCAACACAATTACAATTGGTTACCAGAGGCTTCTATATCATCATTACAGCCAAATAATAAAAACGCAATCAGCAGAAGAATTCGTACTGCTGTTGTAAATTCTAAAATAAACAATTTAGATAGTGAAAGAATTGGATTTAAATTTCCAAAACGATACGCTGATGAATTAATTTTTAGAGTTAAAGAAAATGGAGATTTATCTGTAAATTTATATCCAGGCAATACAAAAGGACAAGGATATCATATTTTTCAAAAAGATGGAAAACCAAAATTTAGAGATCAAATTAATGTAGATGGAATTTCATATCATATCATAAATTCATATCACATAAAATTTAGTAGTTATCAAAGGTATTTTACTGGTTTGGTATTTAAAGATTCAGATTTAAACATTGATTTATACACGAAAGAAAATTTCTTGAAATATACTGGAAGAACGAAAATGGGGAACGATTGGCAAGAACTTGAAAAATTATTTGATAGTGCATTTAATAAAGGATTTGATTGGAAAAAATTATCACAATGGAATACGAAAATTGAAAATACAGGAAAAAAACAATTTGAAATTTCATTTGGTTATGAGTTATCAGTAATAATACCTTTTGGTAAATTAAAACAAATTGACACAAAAAAGGAAGATATAAGTTTATTAAGTAATTTACTTGATAATTTATATTATGAATTTGTAAATATTTATTGAAACTTGAAATGAATTAACCAATGGCACTAAACAAAGAAGCTTATATTCGTTACAAAATAATTGACTCACTAATTTCGGATAAAAAGAAACCTTATCCAAGTTTGTATGACATAATTGATGCCTGCACGAACTCTTTGGGTAAAGAATTTCATCCTTCAACTATTTTAAAAGATATTGCTGCATTAAAAACTGATGAACTTTTAGGTTTTTTGGCACCAATTAAATTTAGTAAGTCATACAATGGATATTATTATTCTGATACGGATTATGAAATGCATAAAATCAATTTGAATGAAAATGAAATTGATTCTATAAAAACAATGTTGGGTGTTTTAAATACTTTTACTGGAACAAGTATCAATGAAAATTTTAATCAAGCAGTGCATAAAATTTTTGTTTCCTTGCAAGAAAAATTCCCTGAAGGAAATCAAAAAATCGTTCAAGCTGAAAATAGTCCTGTGCAACTTGGGTTTGAGTACTTTGATTTATTTTACAATTTGGCAAAAAATAAAACTCCAGTTTCTTTGGTTCAATATTCCTATAAGAAAAGGGTTTTTGAGAGTTATATTTTCCATGCCTATATGCTCAAAGAATTTCAAAACGGATGGTATGTTATTGGATTTTCAGAAAAACACAAAAACATTCGAACAGTTGCTTTGGAAACTATTTATGAACCAATTTTATTGGGATGTCCTTTTAAGGAAACGGATATGGAGCAGTTGATTGAATACTTCCAAGATATGTATGGTGTTTTCCCATTAAAGGAAAACAAGAAGCAAGTAATAATATTACATGTAAGCCCTGATTTTTCAGATTATCTGAACGCTCATCCTATCCATAAGAGTCAAAAAAAAATTAAAGAATTTGATCATGGTTCTGCTCTTTTTGAATTGGATATAATTCCAAGCATTGAGTTGCTTGAGTTTTTTCTTGCCAATGGGAAAAATGTTCGAGTTGTGGAACCAATATGGTTGAAAAAGGAAATCCATGAAGATAAATTAAAAGCTCTTAAAAATGAAGAATAATTTGACCTCCAAAAAAATGCTTTTAGATTCACCTCAATATGCTGCAGCAAAGGGGAGACCAATTTTATTGAGAATTACATTTTCTGAGGATTTTACAAAAGTAGATTTTGGTCACCAAGTTTCTAAAATTTACGTAAAAGGAGGATGGGTAAGAATTGCTCCTCAAACATTTATGAGATTTCAAGGAGAAGAAATGAAATATACATTAGTCGATGCAATAAATATACCTTTGGCTCCAAATCATTTGCATTTTAATACGAAGAAGGATTCTTTATATTTCAGCTTACTTTTCCCACCAGTGCCATTAAAAAATGCTAAAATTGATTTAATCGAAGCTGAAAAAGGAGATGAAACTGATTTCAATTATTATGGAATAGAAATTAATTTGGAAAAATTAGTTAGTGTTTTGTAAACGTTATTTAGAAGCCTTTTTACTTTTTTAGATTTGCAGAAAATATAACAATGACTAAATTAATTAACAAAATTAATTATGGCGAATACTAAAGAAGTAAGCATAATCCGAGAAGAGTTTATTGCAGGTGAAAACGAATTGAATTTCGATGAAATATCGAACGAAAGTAAAGATTTATTTAAATGGAAATGTTCAGATTGTAATGAAACTTGGGAAACAAGTAAATTTCAACGAATTATTGCAAAAAAAGGTAATTGTCATTATTGCACCGGACAAAAAGTTAGACCAGGAGAAAGTATATCAGATTTATATCCCGAGTTAATTTCTGAATGGTCTGAAAAAAATAATCGAAAAATAATCGAGTTTTCAATTAAAAACAGAGATTATAAGGCAATTTGGAATTGTAAAACATGTAATACCGAATACGAACGAAGAATATTTAGTCGCGTAAAAGGTAATGGGTGTAAATGTAAAAAAAGTTTAAATATAACACACCCTGAACTCGCAAATGAATTAATTGATGCAGATGCTTCAAAAATCACTAAAGGTTCCAAAGCAATACATCAATGGAAATGTTCAAAATGTAATCATATTTGGGAAAAATCAGTTTTAGAAAGGACTGCAAATAAAAGTAAATGTGAAAAATGTTCTGGTAAAGTAGCCATGGTAGGAACTTGTTTAGCCGATACTCAAAGAGATTTAATGTTAGAATGGGACTTTGAAAAAAATAGTATATCTCCCTTTTCAATTACCAGCAAAAATTATTCTACATTAATTCATTGGAAATGTAAAGAACACCCCGAATATCATAAATGGGAAAAAGAATTAGGGCAAAGATTAGGTACAAAGCCAACAAATTGTCCATATTGCTACGGAACAGGAAAAACATCTATTCTTGAGTCTATCTTAACCACTGAACCCGAATTAGCTAAAGAGTGGGATTACGCTAAGAACACTTTAAATATTGAGAATATTAGAAAATCTAGTAGCAGAAAAATAAATTGGCTTTGTAAAAATTGTAATCATTCATGGCAAGCTACACCAGCTAATAGAAGTGGTTTAAATGAAACAGGATGCCCAGAATGTAGTGCCAAAGAATCAAAAGTTGAAAACCATCTACGAGAGGAGTTGAAGAAAGTATTTTCAGACATCAATGAAAATTCAGAAAGAACAAGCTTTAATTTTAGTAGTAAAATGCCAATTACTGTAGATTTTATTATTAGAGAAATCAATTTTGCTTTTGATTTAGATCCATACCACACGCATAAAAAAAGATTAAAAATCGATACAGAAAAATCATTAATATTAAAAAATTATTGTAACTTTTTTAAAGTAAGAGAGCACCCTTTAGAAGCAATTAGTAATGAGGATTTAATTTATTATTATGCTATTAATAAAAATACAGTTAAGCTATTAGCAAAATCAATTCTTGAAAAAATATTAAAAATGTTTCCAGACTTAAATAATAATTTAAGAGGGAAAATAGAAGATTATTTAAAACAATAACTTAATAGATTTTAGAAAAATTTGTAAGTATTTTTTAAACGTCATTTAGAGACCTTTTTACTGTTATACTTTTGTAGAAAATAAATTATTAATTTAAATTTTACAAAAATGGAAACAGAAATTTTAGAAGAAATTGAGGTAAGTGAAGTTATTTATAGACCTGAAATTAAAATAAATTCAAATACGAATGTGGAAGTGCTAAGCATTTCTAGAAATGATGATTATACGCAAATAGATTTTTTATATACTCCCTGTAATAAATATAATTGTGGCTGGTGGATAAGAATTGAAAAGGATTCTTTCATAAGAGTTAAAGGTACAACTTCAAAACTGAAATTAATAAAGGCGATCAATATTCCATTTGCTCCAAGAAAAAGGTTTTTTAAATCAAAAGATTCTTTTGGTCATTTTACATTAATTTTTCCAGCAGTTCCAAAAGAAACAGAAAGCATTGACATTATTGAGTGCGAGAGTGGTCTTTTAGAATATTTCAACTTTTATGATGTGAGTATGATAAAAGTTAGAACAGAAGTGATTGTTTGTAATAATTAATTAAACTATTTCAAATGAAACCAGCAGAAGAAACGCGACTTTTAAGTGCAACTTATGTTGAAGGTTATAAAATTGCATTCACTTTCACAGATGGAAAAATAAATATTTTTGATTATGCAAGTACAGTTCTGCGAGGACATGAAGAATGTAAACCCTACATTGATGTGGAAAATTTTAAGAAATTTAAGATTTTGGAGGATAGGAAAACTATTGCTTGGGGCGAAAATTGGGATATGATATTGCCCTTTGAAACGATTTATTCTAAAAAGAAAGCCACGTTTAAAAATATGAATAAGAAAAGCGACAGCTCTGATAAAGTGAGAAATAGATCAATAAGTAATAAATCTAAAAGCAACAAATTATGAAGGAACAAATTATATTAGTGGCACAATCAAATTTTAGAAATCGGCTTTTTTTTCATGAAACGATACAAAGATTATTTTCCGATTGCGAAAAAGTGGAGTTTATTATTCCTTTTCGTAGTAGTATTTGGTATATGATGGACGATAATAAAATGAAAGGATATACTTACAATGCAGACTTTTTCAAATTAAATGATGAATTGGCATTCATGAGTCCTACATACAAAACTTTTTATTCTTCAAAGGAGAAAGTTAAAGAATTATTGAGGCTGGAATTTACATTAAAAAAAAGGGCCTGTAAGATTGTTCTTTTTTCAGATGGAAATGATGAAGAAATAAATAATTTGGAACAATTAGCTATTTCTGAAAAATTAGAAATTATTAAAATCCCAATCATAATTGAAGATTTGACAAGTTCATTTAATGAAATTTTAATGCTTGATATATCTTTATTAAAAACAAGTGAAGATATTTCTAAAGAAATTCAACATCATAATGACAAATATAATTTAGCTTGTAATAATTCATATTGGGAAATTGCAGCCATTCTTAGAGATCGGCTAATAACTTTAAATGAAATGGTTTAAAATACATCACTGACTAACTGCACACTTTGGTAGTATCCCTTTTTGTGTGTATGGTTGAGTGATTTTCGAGTCAAATTTAGTTTATTTTACAATACGAATGACGAAGTCATTCCAATAATCTACCTTGTCAATTAACCTGCCCGCCCGGCGAGGGCAAAAATTAATCTTCCCATTTAAATGATTTTTCATAATCTATCTTTGGTATTTTCCTTTCGTATGCTTTTTTTGTCATGGCTACATTTCCAAGTAAAAGGATTGTGGCTTCTGGATTTGGAAGCGCACCTCTCATCCTGGTTGTCCTTTTGTAGTCTCGATTTAACCTCTCTATCCAGTTTGTAGTGTAAATCATGTTTCTCATCCGATAATCGTATTGGTAAAAAGTAAAATACAGCCTGTATCTTTCAGTTAGATAAGGTTTTAAAGATGGATATTTTTTAAGGTGCTTTTCAATAAATTCATTCCATCTTTTCCACCCTGATTCAATCGTATCAGCTTTATTGCCAGTTTCAAAGACTTCTTTCAACTCACTTCCAATATCTTTCTTATCTTTTGGTTTTATGTGTTTCATCACGTTACGTTCTAAATGCACTACGCACAACTGTATTTGAGCGCTTGAGAAAGTTGAGCTTATTGCATTTTCAATTCCTGTTAAACCATCACAAACAACCAAATCTATTTTAGATACACCCCGTTTTTTCAAATCTTCAAAAATACCTTTCCAAGCTGTTGCACTTTCAGTTGGAAAATTTACAACGCTTAAAACTTCTCTGGTTCTATCTGCTTTAACCCCTAGAATGGTGTAATAAGCTTCTTTTGAAACAGCATCTACTCGTCTTGTGCTAATGTATGTAGCATCGATGTAAATTATTGGATAGTAATTATCTAAACTTCTTTCTAGTCAAGTTTTAACTTCTTCACGGGCATAATCAAACATCCGACTCACTTGACTAGTTGAATAATGTTCACCATAGATTTCCTCAAAGACATCTCCAACTTGTTCTGTTGTTAAACCTGCTCCGTAAAGCTTGAATGCCAAACGCTTGCTCTCTTCTTCCTGATTTTTAAGCACACTCAGTAAAACTGGATAAAATGAACTATTTCGTGATCTTGGAACACTTAATTTGAGTTGTTGACCATGACCAAAAGCACGAACGCCCCTAAATCCATTACTTACATCTGAGTTTAAAGAATTATGTTCTTCTCGTTCAGCACGCATCATCGCTTCAAGCGAAATTTGTAAAACTTGATTAAATCCGTTGTCACTATTTGCAACTTCAGTTAAAATTTGCGTAATTTGTTCTTGTGTAAAGTTGAGTTTTTTCATGTTTTATTATTTTCTCAAAATCTAATTTAAGAAAATCCTCGCTTTACACACTTTTTGGGATAGTATCCACACTTTTTTATTTGGAAATGAGAAGTAATTTAGGGAAAAGGCTAAGTTAAATTTATTTTAAAAAGCATAGACAAAAAAATGAGAAGCCATGGGTGACTTACCAACACAAACTGAAAACAAAAAATTAGAAGAATTATTTCTTGCTATTTATTTCAGCGACTTAGAAAAGGTAGTAAAGTTTAAGAATCAATTTCCGGAACTCTACAAAAAAAAAGACAGATTTATCATTGAAGGTAACAGAACTTTTGATTTGATAAATTTAACTTTCTTTAATCAAACAATATGGTTTGACAATGATTGGCGAGAGGCACAACTGCCATTAGTGAAAAAGTATAGACAACGAACAGAACGAATGGAAGACTTTTGGCTTACAGAACTCGGACAAAAAAAAGTACATAGAAAAATTGAATACAATCATTTTTGCAATTATTTTTTTTGCGAGGACCCGAACGATTTTGACGTAATAATTTTGGAACCTCTATTGGTTTATAAGGAAAAAGGGTTTAGAGAAATTGATTTACAACTATACAATCGTGCCCAGTGTTTTGATTTTGTAGAAGTGAAAAAATTACTAGACCAAGGTGCAAAGGCTGACATTCATTTTGAAAATGACGGAGACAGTAGTACTTTTTCACGCATTACGAGTGAAGTTTCCTATTTAGCGACTTGTCAAGTTATTCCTGAATTTGAAATTTTTGAAAAGGAAGGTTACAATCTAAGTTTTGAGGTGTTTAGTATGTTTAGCAATATCCTTGGTTTGGCTGCACACGAAGAAATGTATCAATTATTAAACGAATTTTATAAGAATAATAAATAAAATGTGGTCTATTTTAAGATCATACTTGAATTGAAATTAAGGTAAACACAAAAGTCATTGTAAATAAAACAATTAGTTATGGACAAAAAGGAGAAAAATGAAAACTCAGAATCAACTATTTTGAATTTAGAAGAAGTTTTAGAAATTTATATCGAAGCTCTCGAGTACAAGCTAAACTTCTTTAAAATAGCTAAATTAAAAGCAGAAAATATCAAGAAAGCGATTTACGAAGAAGCAGCAATAAATAATGATGAACAAAAGGATATATTTAAAAAAATAGGTGGACTAAAGAATGAACTCGATTTAATTTTAAGTAATACTCAATTTAATGCAATATCTGAAACGAATCAATATTTAAAAACTCTAATCTCCTTTTTAAATTTTGATGTAGATTTAAAAAATAGGATTGAAAATACCTTATGTGCTAAATTCAAAGCATTGGATGAGGAGAGAATTAAAGCACTTGATATTAATGACAGTAAAAAAGTAGAACAAAATTATTTTTCAATGAAAAAGATTGCAAATTATCTTAATTTTGAAATGAAATGAGTAACAAAACTAAATAAGAAAAATAAAGTACGCTTGTAAATTTAGATCGACTACACTTTTGCAAGTTTTGATTTGATTTTAATAATTCCGTTTGCTGAAAACCATCATATGACTTTTGTCTCTTCTAAATGAAAAATTTGAAAATATTCCAGGATTTCCGCCATAGGGCGGAGAACCTAGAATATTCCTACATACATTTATTGTTTTACAAACCTAAAATAATTCTTGTTAGATCCGTCTGAGGAAAACAATCACTTTTGTCTTTTCGAAAGGAAACATGGGTATAAATGCCACATTTTCCGTTTAACGCATTGTCAGAGACCTCCCACATATCTTCATTGTAAGTTTTTGGGATGTTGTATTTTTCGCACAAATAATTCATTAAAATTTGCAAAGATTTAAGCTGCTTTTCTGTGTACTTTTGAAAGTATTGATATCCCCTAAATTTTTTTCCTAAATCGAACACTTCGTCCGCAGGTATTTCTTTGCCTGACTTGGTGAAAAATTTGGGTTTCTCATTTTTGTTGGCACCAGTTTTTTTTATCAAACCACCCCAGGAACATAATTCAATTCCAATGGATTCTTGATTGAGCTGTTTGTTGTTTTTACGTTTTGTTCCTAAATGATGTGCCCAATGTTTGGAACTAAAGCATTGGTGAATAACTCCTTCGCGATCGATGATAAAGGCTGTACCAACTCTAACAATAGTTTTTGCCCACCATTCCATTACTGTTTTTGCATTTCCACTGCTGACAGTATGATGCAAAACAATGTGTTTTTTAGGGTATTCTTGTTGGTAATATTGGGTTTCAGCAAGACGAACTTGGACTATTTTGCTAGTGTCTAGCTTTGGGATTTTTGTTTTCATTTTATTATTTATTCTTTTTTCTTGATAAAAAAGAACCAAAAAATCAAGGCTGTAAGATGGCTCATTTGAAAACTTTAAAAACACTTCATAGTCTGCACCCAAACTCAACTGCGTTGTTACCCAAATTGAAAATTTGGACAACTTGTTTCAAACATGGTTTCGACTTATTTTGTTTATTTTAGTTTTCTACATTCAACATCTTAAGGCCGTTATATACGCTTCGAGTTTGAGATTTACTCAAAGTTTAAGATTCTTGATTCTATTGTTAAT
>CAZHLZ010000117.1:0-9850 GCA_964532475.1 uncultured Chitinophaga sp. | reverse complement strand
GTTAGTCCTCCGGAAAAGTGATAATATTTCTTGTTTTGGCGTATGTTTTTGTTTCAAAAACTATGACAAAATAAAATTACTATTAAATTTGAATAATTAACTCATCCATCTGCAAACAAAAAATTAAGACAAAAGCCAATTGTATAGTTTTAAATCATTTTTGAGAAAATAGTTATAAAAAAAACCTTGACTTCTAAGCCAAGGTTTACGATTCTATTTTTTAAGTACTTTACTTATATCATGTTTCAATCCTTCCCATTCCACAAGGTGTAATTTAATTGTTCCAACTGGAAGTTTTGCCCTCACCAAAATCGGAATTCTATTTTCGTCATTTGTAATCCAAAAGTTTAAATCATTTTCTGATTCGAAGTAGCGACCTTTCTGAACGATTGGAATGAATTTTTTACAAGAAAATTTCCCTTTTCTAATATGAATGACTTCATCACCAACGTATTTAATTTTGCAAGGCCAAATTTCATCGTCCATAAAGCATTTAAACTCAATGATGTCACCTTTTACCATGTTCTTAAAATCCAAGGTTCTTGCGTAATAAAAGGAAGAAACCATGTCTTGTATTCCCATTGGAATTTTAAATTCTTTGCCCTCGCCATTGTCAACTTTCAATTTATCGTGCTTAAAAGCATAATCTTGATTGATTTTGTATCCACCTTCATCCACTCGTCTTACGAAAAACCAAGGGAAAACTCCTTTTTTATCTACATAACTTTCATAGACATCATTAACTTTATAAAAAGCATTGAAACCTCCTAAGGTTCTTCCGGTACCTTTCAGGTGCAATAAATCTCGGCCATTGACTTTTTTACTTGTACTTTTGACTTCCATGATTGCCTCTCCAGCATCCACAAATCCATAAGTTACACGGTATCTTAATTTTTCTCCAACTTGAAATGAATTATTGGTTACACTTGGTAAAGAAACATTGTCTGCACTTAACAATAAGAGCGAAAAGGCAAAAAATCCAGAGATATAAACGAGCTTTTTCATGTTATTAATTTTCTAAACTGAATATCAAATCTTATGCCAAAACTTATTCGCGCATAATGTTTTCAATTTAGCGAAAGGAAGTATAATTGAAAAATAACGCGCATAAAAAAAGTCTCATAAAACAAAATATGAGACTAATTTACAAATTTATTTTTGATTTAACTTATCTTTTCTTCTTCAAAAATGGATTCATTGAAAATTCTGAATTCCTTTTTTGTTTTTTCGTTATTTTAGGAGTTTGATCTGTTGATTTCGTTTCTGTATGAGTTGATTTCTCAATTTCATCACCAGGAAGTTTTGCAATGTGGACGTTTCCACCACCAGGAGCATTTAAATCACTTGGGTCGTTCCATTTGTTTTTAACGTTAGCCTTGGCAAGTTTGTTGTTTTTCTTGTTAATGTATTGTAAAGTATATGATTTTGATTCTTTGTTATTAACCCCTACAACATCTTCATTTACAATCCATTTAGAACCTTTTAAAACCATTTCATCATAAGATAAATCTGGCACGTAAAATTCATACATACCAACCATGCTTGGAGTTTCTGGTGACAAGTGGTCGTAAATAATACGTTTTCTTGTTTCATCATAACTCAAAGACATAAAAGCTTTGTTGGAATGTTCAAAAAACAATCTTTTTTGCAAGCCATCTGCTGTCTTAAAAATTGGACTTCCAAGTTTTACACGATCTCCTGTAAAGGAAAGTACATCAATTAGTTTAATGTTGCTCAAGGAATTGTTTCCATCCCAACCTAAAACAGTGTATAAGGTTTTATTTCCTTTTTCAAATGGAATTATTTTGTAGTACAAGGCTCCGTACCAATTTTTTTCATCTAAAATATCATCTGGGCGTCTTTGTAAAGCTACAGAATTATCAATCAATTCAATCGTTTTCCATTCTTTTTTCTTCTCGTCAAAACGCAAAACATAAAAATAATATTTGTTTGTTCTCTCTTCTTGCTCTACGTTCCAATTGAATAATCTAAAAGAATTATCAGGACTTTTTATTGAACCCAAAGTTTTCAAATCTGAAAAAGGATACTCAAAGGCACCTTTCATTTGAATGGTTTCATGTAAAAATTCCTTAAAAATTAAATTTGCTTTTTCTTTTTCTTCATTTGTTTTTGAAGCCCTTAAGTCATTCAAATATTCTTTTAATTGTTGCTCTCTTTCAAATAGCAAACTATCAGTTTGAGCTGTGTAGCTCAAAGCAATGAAGATAAAAATGATATTTAAAATTGGTTTCATATATTACTATAACGCAAAAATTGTTGCTAAGTTACACATTATTATGATTCTAGCAAAATCTATGCTATTTTTTAGATTAATCAGCAAAAAGAAAGGATTAATTTTGAGTGTTTTATCTTTTTTGTCACAACTTATGTTTTTGATTTGGAGAAATATTTTCAAAATTCCAAGAAAGTGACTTTTCAAAAGCGTTTTTTCTCACTTTACAATCTGAAATAGAACAAATTTTGCATGAAAAGTCCTGACATGGATCAGTATGAATGAATAATTCAACTCGGTCTGAAAAATGAATGTTAATCAACTGGTCTAATTTTTCCATTTCATTGTGGGCTTCTTCCACTGTAATATAGTAGGGGAGTGTGAGGTGAAAATCGATATGCAACATCGCACCATATCGAATAATTCTGAGGTTATGAAGGTCAATCCAGGTTGGAATTCTTTCTTTTTCAATGTAATCTACCAATTCGAGTATTAGTTTTTCGTCTGCTTCATCCATAATTCCGCTGACTGAATCTCTGATTATTTTGAAGGCAGTATAAAAAATGATGAAGGAAAAAATGATAGCGATTCCACTATCTATCCATTTTATTTTTGTAAAATAAAGTAAGGTCAAGCCTATAATTATTCCAAAAGTAGAATAGGTATCGGTTAACAAATGTTTTCCAGTGGCTTGCAGAACTAATGAATGTGTTTTTTTTCCTTTTTTTAAGGCGTATACTCCTAAAAATAAATTAATTAAGGCTGTAATTAGAACTAAAATAATTCCATAATCAATTTTTTCAATTTTTGTTTCGAGAAATAAATTTTGAAGTGCTTCAACTAGAATAACAATGCCTGCCGCAGCAATTAATACACCTTCTACTCCAGAGGTTAAAAATTCTGCTTTGCCGTGACCATAAGGATGCTCTTTGTCCTTAGGTTTGCTTACCAAATATAAACTGTAAAGTCCTAAAAATGAAGCAACAATATTTACAATACTTTCAAGTGCATCTGAATAAATGGCTACAGATTTTGTCAAATACCAAGCAAATATTTTTACAAAAAATAAGATTAAGCCAAAAAGTACAATAATTTTTTGAAAATTATAATTACTTTTATCTAGTTGATTTTTAATTGTGTTCATTATTCGAAACAAATTTACGCAATTATTTAGAACATTTTTGACATTTTAATTATGATAAGGTATTATTTATTCTGTTTCTCGATGATTCTCTTTTTTTTAAACTCCTGCAGTATTGAGAAAAGAACTTTTAATCGTGGATATTACATTAGTTTTCATTCAAATAAGATATCTTCAAAAATTATAGCTAATCAAGATGAAAAAATAGGCATGAAAAAATTGACACTGAAAAGGAAGTTTTTGTTTTTGATTCTTTGGAAAATCAGAAAGATTTAGCTTCCATAGAAAGTTTAAATGGTTTAAATTATTTTGAGATTTCGACTTCAAAACAAAATGAAGAAATTTATCCTAGTTTGGCTATTAAAAAGTCTAGTTTTAAAGCAAAAAAGAATCATTTTATCAAAGAGATAACTAGTAAAAATAAGGACGATGAAAAGTTTAAACGTCGAGGATCAGTAAGAGTAACTAATTCACTTTTGTTGGATGTATTAATCCAGTTTGTGGTAGTTTTAGCAGCTGTTTTTAGTGGAGTAATTTTATCTGTACTTTCATTTTTGATTTTCTTATTTCTTAATTCAGAATACTTGCCAGAAAACAACAAAGAAGAGTTTAGAAAAAATCCGAAGACAATAAAATCGGGCTTTTTAAGAGTAGTTAACATCTCATTCAGATTCTTTTTCACCCTTCTAACTTATTGCCTTTTAGCGTTAATTTTGGCATATCTTTTTGTAACTTATGGTTGGTTGATTTTCACGATTTCTTTGTTAGTTTTTGCACTGATAATTTTGTGGTTGTTTTCTTCTAAATCGTCAAAACGAGGAATGTCATTTTTGTTTTTCGGTTGGGGAAAGTAAACAAATTATGAGTCAAATTTTGATTCTTAAAAGTATTTAACATTTTTTCTTAGCTTAATTGATAAGAAAACATTACTTTTGCCCCCCGTAGTTACAAATTACTTTTCATGTCAAATTCAACAAAATACATTTTTGTAACAGGCGGTGTTACATCATCACTTGGAAAAGGTATTATTTCAGCATCTTTAGCAAAATTATTGCAAGCCAGAGGGTATAAAACAACCATTCAGAAGTTAGATCCTTACATCAACATCGATCCAGGAACCTTAAATCCTTATGAACATGGAGAATGTTTTGTGACGGATGATGGTGCAGAAACTGATTTGGATTTGGGACACTATGAACGTTTCTTGAATGTCTCAACTTCTCAAGCGAATAATGTAACGACAGGTAGAATTTACCAAGCTGTTATTGAAAAGGAACGTAAAGGTGAATTTTTAGGAAAAACTGTTCAAGTAATT
Source organism: uncultured Chitinophaga sp. (assembly GCA_964532475.1). Classification (GTDB taxonomy): domain Bacteria; phylum Bacteroidota; class Bacteroidia; order Flavobacteriales_D; family Crocinitomicaceae; genus M2408. Next base: position 5,161 of record CAZHLZ010000117.1, on the reverse strand, counting down.
CCTCACATCACAGACGAAATTAAAGACAGAATTCAAATTTTAGGTAAAAAAGGAGAATTTGATATTGTTATTACAGAAATTGGCGGTACAGTTGGAGATATTGAATCTTTACCTTACGTAGAGGCTGTTCGTCAGATGTTATGGGAGTTCGAAAGTGATTGTTTAGTTATTCATTTGACCTTGATACCATACCTTGCTGCAGCAGGAGAATTAAAAACAAAACCTACTCAACATTCTGTAAAACAGTTGCTTGAGCTTGGCGTACAACCAGATATTTTGTGTTGCAGAACTGAACATGAATTGGACTTGACCTTACGTAAGAAAATTGCAAAATTCTGTAATGTTAGTATCAATGCAGTGATTGAATCTCGTGATGCGGAAACAATTTATGATGTTCCATTGCTAATGCAAGCTGAAGAATTGGACAAAGTTGTATTGGAGAAATTAAATTTACCTTCCAAAACAGTTCCAAATTTAGATACGTGGAAATCATTTTTACACACACTAAAAAATCCAACAAAAGAAGTAAATATTGGCTTAGTTGGAAAATATGTGGAATTGAAAGATTCATATAAATCAATTGCGGAATCTTTTATTCATGCGGGTGTTGCAAATGAATGTCGCGTAAATGTGAGATGGATTCATTCTGAAAAGTTAACCAAAAGTAACATTGAAAGTCAATTAAGTGATTTGGACGGAATTTTAGTTGCTCCAGGTTTTGGTTCACGCGGAATTTCTGGAAAAATTGATGCAGTAAAATTTGCCCGTGAGAAAAAAATTCCTTTTTTAGGAATTTGTTTAGGAATGCAATGTGCTGTTATTGAATTTGCGCGTAATGTATTAAACATGACCGATGCACATACCACTGAAATTGATGAAGACAGTAAGTTTCCTGTTATCAGCATGATGGAAGAGCAAAAAAACATTGCCAATTTTGGAGGAACAATGCGTTTAGGTGCATATAAATGTAAACTGAAACCAAATTCAAACACAGCGATTGCGTACAATGCAGAATTAATTTCTGAAAGACACCGTCACAGATATGAATTTAACAGTGATTATTTGAGTCAATTCGAAGAAAATGGCATGATTGCTACTGGAACGAATCCTGATACAGGTTTGGTTGAAGTTGTGGAGATTCCAAATCATCCTTGGTTTGTTGGTGTTCAATTTCACCCAGAATATAAAAGTACCGTTGAAAATCCACATCCACTTTTTGTTGGATTTATCAACGCATCAATAGAGAACAAAAAATAAGTTAAATAATAGAAATGGATAGAAATACCGTCATTGGTTTAGGGATTATTGGAGTAATTTTAGTTACTTTCACCTTATTAAATAAACCTAACGAGGCTGAATTGAAGGCTCAAAAAGCGCAAGAAGCGAAGGAGAAAAAAGAATTAGCTTTAGAAAAAGAAAAGGAAAAAGAAGCCGAAAAAGAGGAGAAAACAAAATCTAAATCTCAAGATACTCTTACAAAATCAGTTGGAACAACAGCAACAGCTACTAAGTCAGAAAAAGTTGTTGAAAAAGTTGAGGTAAAAGAAGAAATTATTCGTCTTGAATCTGATAAATTATTGGTTGATATTTCTACTAAAGGTGGAATTGTTTCTGCTGTTTATTTGAATGAATACCGTTCTTATAGAGATAATTTTTCTAAGGATGAAAAGAAGAAAAAAAATCCAATGAAATTGTTTGGAGCGAATGATGCTACCAATGAACTTTCATTTACCTCAGAAGGGAAAGTTTTTTCTACTGCTAAGCAAAATTTTGAAATTGTAAAGAAAACAAAAAGCAGCGTAAGTTTGGCTTGGAAAGCTGAAGACGGCAAAAAAGTAGTTTTTAACTACAAATTGCAAGCTGGAAAATACGACATGTCTTACGAAATTAAGCAAGAAGGTTTTGAGGCGAAAGAGTCGAATTTCGTTTGGAATGCAGACATGAAGCAAACTGAAAGGTTATTGAGTGAGCAAAAAAGAGTTTCTACCATTTGTTACAAATACGACAATGAAGATTTTAGTTATTTGAGTGAAATGGCTGACGATGAGCTTCAGCTTGAAAAGCCAATTGAATGGATTGTTTTCAAACAAAGCTACTTTTCGGCGATTGTGAAACCTGAAACACCTTTTTCGAACAAAAAAGCAGAAATTAAGGTAAGAAATTTTAAAGCAGGAGATGAAAAGTTTTTCACGCATATCAAAAAATACAAATCTAAAGTTGGAGTTGATTTAAAAGGTAACAAAGCATCCACAAAAATGACGTATTCATTTGTACCGAATGATTACGAATTATTGAAATCATACAATTCTAATTACGAAGATGTAATCAATTACGGTTGGGGTTTATTTAGATGGATTAATATTTATGCGATTCAGCCAATGTTTAATGTGTTGGCATCAACTGGTTTAGGTTTTGGTTTGGTAATTTTATTATTAACAATCATTTTGAAATTGTTTTTAACACCAATTCAATGGAAAATGTATGTTTCTTCTGCAAAAATGAAAATTTTGAAGCCAGAAATCGAAGCATTAAATGCGAAATTCCCAAACAAGGAAGATGCAATGAAAAAGCAAATGGAAATGATGGCCTTGTACAAGGAAAGTGGAGCTTCACCTTTGGCAGGTTGTATTCCGATGTTGATTCAAATGCCAATTTTATTAGCGGTTTTCCGTTTCTTCCCAGCTGCATTTGAGTTGAGACAAAAACCTTTCTTATGGGCTGAAGATTTATCTTCTTATGATTCTATTTATACCTTTGGAACATACATTCCTCTTTATGGAGATCATATTTCTTTGTTTACTTTGTTGATGGCAGTTACGACGTTAGTTTATACTTGGTTAAACAGCGGACAGATGCAACAACAACAGCAACCTGGTATGCCAAACATGAAAGTGTTGATGTATATTTTCCCATTTATGATGATATTTTTCTTTAATAATTATTCGTCAGGTTTGAGTTATTACTATTTCATTTCTACATTAATTTCAATTTTGATTATGCTTGCAATTAAATATTTCTTTGTTGACGAGGAAAAATTAAGAGCAAAAATGGCTGCAAAAAAAGCAACAGCATCTGCAAAAGGTGACACTAAAAAGAAATCAAAATTTCAAGAGCGATTGGAGCAAATGCAAAAAGCGCAACAAGATAAATTGAAAGGAAGAAAATAATTTACTTTTTGATTAAAAATAGATATTAAGCTGATTCTGTGATGGAGTCAGCTTTTTTTGTGCCAATTTTTTTGAATTTTAAATTAAAGATTATCTATTGTTAGCTCGTAAGATGACAAAAAGCAAAATTGTAACTTAAGAAAATATCAATACAAAAAAGCCACAAACCAATCGATTAATATCTCCTGATTTGTGGCTTTAAATTTTTATTTAAAAATAATTATGCGTTTTGTTTGCGTCTGTGTTCTAAGATTTTCAAGAAAGATCTCATTCTGATTTCTTCCATTGTCAAACCTGTTGCAAGTACTTCTTCAATTGAAATTGCTCCACAATTCATTGCTCTTAAGAAATAATTAAGCAAACCTTGTCCTGTTGCTGCATCATCGAAAACATCGTCTGTAAGCGTTGCACGAGCAGCCTTTTCAACAAATGCCTTTAAACGTTTTGCTGCGTCCTCGTAACTTTCCAAAAAGAAAGAATAAACAGCAGCGTAACGCATTGGGAATTGTGCTGGATTCAAATCCCAACCTTGGTATAATCCTTTCCATAAAGAATAACGCGTGTGGTCAAAGGCTTTTTTCCATGAACGGTGAACAACCATTCTATTTTCTGCCAATTGTTCTGCAGTTAAATTATCGCCTCTATTTGGACCAATTGGCATCACATTTGTTGCTCCATCAGACAACCAAATTCCAGTTGCTCCTAAAGAAACTTTCATGAAATGATGCGCGAAATCACAAACTGCGTGCCCCATATCTTGGTACTTTGCAGTAATGTTACAATGCGCAGTGTAATCGTAAGTTCCAAATGCGGTTGCAATCATTCGACCTTTTGATGCCAATACGAAATTTCGAAGTGGATTTTTCCCATCTTGGTCAATAACGGCTTGTGTTTGCTCCACCATCATTTCCATTTTTAAGGAACCTTTTTCGAATTGCGTATTGTCTTCAATTACTTCAAATAATTTCACTAAAGCTGCAACTTGCTCAGGAATAGTAACTTTTGGTAACATAACAACAAAATTAGCAGGCAACTTCCCACCAGTTTCTTCATTTAATGTTGTCAGAAAAATATCCAAAGTTCTTGTCCCTCTTTCTTTTAAATCTTCTGTAAAAGGTTTGATTCTAATCCCAATAAAAGGAGATAAAGAATTGTTTTTCATCCCTTTTGCAACTTCTTTAGCTGCTCTAACGGCTGTTTCATCTTCTTCTTCCCAGGATCGATTTCCAAATCCATCTTCAAAATCAATTCTGAAATCTTCAAGCGCTTCAGTTTTTAATTTATTGATTACTTTATTGTAAGTTGTGTAAGATAACCAAGCTGCTTCTTTTTTTAAATCTTCGTAAGAAAGTGATTCTAATCGTTTGATTAATTTTTCAATTTCTGCTGGGTCATTTGGCAAGGCATCGTGTCCTGGTAACTCAATTGCTTTAGCGAATTCTACAAAATTTGCTGCGTTACTCGTTAAGGTTTTCATCGCAGCACCAGCCATTTTTTCAGCCGTTTCAGCGGTAAACAAGTCTGCACCACCATATACAGTGTGCACTGGTTGTCTGTCAGCTCTATCTCCTGGATAAATTTTTTGAAATGCTTTATTCGCAACTCCTAATTCATTTAGGATGGAATCTTTTGCTTCGTTTGAAAGGGTTAATTTCATATTTTTTGATTATTTGATTATTAGATTAATAGATTTTTGGATTTTTAGACTTCCGAATAATCGAATAATCCAGCAATCCAACAATCTATTTAATTAACTTCCTCGATAAGTCGAATATCCAAAAGGATTCAACAACAAAGGAATATGATAATGCTTATTTTCAGTCACTTTAAATGCAATTGAAACCGAAGGATAAAGTCCTTCCACTTGTGTATTTTTGTAATACGTTTCTGTATCAAATACCAAACGGTAAATTCCAAAATCAAGAAAGGTATTTTCTGAAACCAATCCTGGTAAACGACCATCGTCATTGGTGTTTCCACGACTAATTTCTTTC
>CAZHLZ010000116.1:2611-9945 GCA_964532475.1 uncultured Chitinophaga sp. | reverse complement strand
GAGTGTTTCCACCCGTTCCATGTAAATCCGCAATAGTTGTTTGGTTATCACCTTCAATGAAAAGAACAACAACTTCATCTGAACCTCCTGGTCCATAAACATTATACAAATCTGCTAATGCATGTGAGTTATGATAACCCCAGCAAGGAGAACACCAGGTTGCAGAAATATCCATAATGACAGTTTTTCCAGCATCAAGATAATCGTATAAAGTGTGGGAAACACCATTAATATCAGTTGCAGTAAAGTTGGGAGCAGTACTTCCATCAGGAAGTTGAGCGCTAACATTGTTATAAGCCGAACCAGCTAATAATAAAGATAAAGAGAATATTATTTTTTTCATAGTTTTAATTTTGAACAAATTTAAGACTTTGAATTTATTGTTTCACACTACTAAATTGATTTTTTCAATTATTATTGGAAAGCTAACTGAAAAAATGAAACCAAATTTGTCCTAAAACACATCTAAAACAAAGGACTTATTACTTTTGCTCTGCCAGAAAACATAATCATTCTTGCGGAATAAATTTATTTATTTTTAGAAAACATTTTACTAAATCGTATCTTCTTCCAAAAAAAAGTTTATATTTGTTTCGCAAAATATTACTTAGTGTCATAATGACAAATTAAATGAGAACAATTTTTACATATATATTTATTTCCATTTTGAGTGTTTTTACTCAAGTTTATGCGCAAAGTTTTCAAATTTTCGGTGATGCTTTTAGTGTGCCAACCGTTTCAAATGCCTCTTGTTCAAATGCTGATACATGCTTTTCATTAACAGCAAATTCAAATTGGCAAAATGGAGCAGTTTGGGATCTAGACCTCATTGATTTAAGTAATCCATTTGATGCTACATTTTGTATGTTCATTGGTGGCTCAGATAATGGTGCAGATGGATTTGCATTTGTTATTCGAGATCCTTCTGCAAATGTTTATGGAGAGGATGGAGGAAGTTTAGGTTATGGATCAGAAAATGGATTACTTGGTATTTCACCTTCCGTAGGCATTGAATTCGATTCCTTTTATAATAGTGAATTTTTTGATATTCAAGAAGACCACACACAACTTGTTTTGAATGGTCAAGTTGCCTCAGCACCTGCAGTTCCTGCAGTAAGTCTGTTGCCTTCTGGAGCCAATGTTGAAGACAATAATTTTCACAACGCACGAATTGTTTGGGATCCAATTTTACAGCAATTGTCAATGTATTTTGATGGTTTTTTAAGATTTACCTATACTAATGATATTATTAACTCAGTTTTTGGTGGAAATCCTAATGTTTTGTGGGGATTTACAGCTTCTACGGGTGGGTTGTCGAATTTGCAACAAATTTGTTTTCCTAAGGTATTAATTGAACTTCCAGATTATGAAATTTGTGAGCAAGATTCTGTTTTAATTTCCTATCCAATGGAAAATATCCAAAGTTATACTTGGACAGATCCGAATGGTGCAATTATTATAGATTGGAATGATGGTATGGGGGTGCCTCTTACCGAAACAAGTTTCTATGCCAGTGAATCAGGTTTATACACTTTAACTGTTGAATTTAACAATCAAACCTATTCTGACGACTTATTGGTAACATTAATTCCTCTTCCAGAAAGTATTGACCTTGAATTGTGCACCTCATCCTCAAATTTGAACTTATTTGATTTATTCACAACGAACAATATACCTACAAACGGAACATGGTCTGGTCCTTCGGCATTGTCTGGTGCGCATTTAGGAACTTTTAACCCTGGATCAAATTTAGAAGGAGTTTATATTTATGAAAGTAATAGTTCTAATATTTGCCCAAGTGATAATCAGGTTACGATAAGTTATCATTCCGTCATATTTAATCCAACCATCGACTTAATTCCTTGTACCGAAACGCAATACGAGTTAGAAGCAAATCCCCTCATGTCAAATGGTCAAGCTAATTTTTCATATACTTGGACAAGTACAACAGCAAACTTAGCTAATAATCAAAATCAATCTACAGCAACAATTAATGCCAATGCAACAGTGCAATTAGAAATCACTTCTATGGATGCCTTTGCTTGTGAATATGATACTATATTAAATTTAACTTTCCTGACAAGTCCTCAATTCAGTTTGGGTTCGGATTTAATGATTTGTTCAGGTGAAAATATCACAGTCAATGCCCCTGGAAATTGGAGTTCATTTCAATGGAGTGACGGATCAAGTAATTCCAGTATAAATCTGACTAGTTCAGGAGAATATTGGTGTGAAGTTTCATCTGGTCAAAATTGCATTTTTAGAGATACAATTGAATTAACGGTTACGCCAGTTCCAACAATAACATTGTCAAGTTTTGACACCATTTCGTGTTTGCCGTTTACACTTAATTTTAATGCAAATGTAGACAACCCAAATGCAACATTATCGTGGGATTTTGGAGATGGTTTTACAAGTAGCTCAACTTCAAATGTTATTCACACTTATAATAATGCTGGTGTTTACGACCTTCTATTAACAGCATCAATCGGTAATAGTTGTGAAGGCTCCTTATTTCTTGATGATGCCATACATGTACTTAGCTTGCCGCATGCCGACTTCGCATACAATGTTATATCAAACGATGGAAGTCAAATAAAGGTGGAATTTTTTAACAACTCTGTCAATTACACCTCATTTTTATGGGATTTTGATGGTGATTCTACTTCAGTTTTACAGAACCCAGTCACTTTTTTTGATATTTCTGCTCAATCAGAATTTGTCGTCAATATTTATACAACGAATGATTATTGTAGCGACTCGATGCAACAGATCATCGATGTTCCTGGTCAACTAATTTATTATGTTCCAAATACTTTTACTCCTGATGGGAATTTATTCAATAATTATTTTGAGCCGGTATTTACTGAAGGTTATGTTGAAGATTCATACCATTTAAGAATTTATAACAGATGGGGTGAAATTGTTTTCGAAAGCTTTGATCCGAAATCAGGTTGGGATGGCACTTATGGCGGAAAATTGGCCAAAGAAGACATTTATGTTTGGATAATTGAATTCACAGAAAAGGGAAAAAATGAAAAAAGGCAAATTACGGGACACGTGAATTTGATGAAATAATTTTTTTTAAAATGCTTTCTCAAGGAAAATAAATTCTTATCTTCGTAATTACTTATGAAAAAATATAATTGTTTATTCCTTTTTTTTCTTGTCTCCTTCAGCATTTTTTCTCAAAAATACAAGGGTGAAAATTACAAAGTGATTTCAAATTCTTCCTACATCGACAAAGCTGCAAATTGCACCCCCCCGAACCATTCCACATTTTTAGAAACAAATAATGTAAGAGCAATGATTCATACAGCTGGGAACCTTTGGCAAGTGCCCAATCAGAATTTTTCTCAATACGAAATCCCCAAAAACTCAGGAATAATGGCTCTTTTTACTTCAGCCTTGTGGTTAGGAGGAACCGATGTGAATGGACAATTAAAATTAGCTGCATTAAGATACCGTGAAGGACAAGATTATTGGACTGGTCCACTTAGTATGGGAACGGCAATAACAGATTATGAAAATTGCGCCAAGTTCGATAAACATTTCATCACCAAACAAGATGAGATTAAAACTTATGATTCTTGGTTTCAAACTGGAATAAATGATCAAATAAATGGAACCAACAAGCAAAATCAATTATTCCCGAACTATAAAATTCCAGATATTATTAAGAATTGGCCAGCCCATGGCGATGTGAGTCTCGGACAAGATTTCTATTTAGCACCATTTTACGATAGAAATGAAGATGGAATCTACAACTGGGAACAAGGCGATTATCCTTGGTATGACTTCAAAAAAGATAAGACCTGTAAAGTTGATAGAAAAGTCAGCCTTTATGGAGATGAAAATTTTTGGTGGGTCATGAATGATAAAGGCAATATTCACACCGAAACCGGGGCAGATCCAATTGGCATGGAAATTCGTGCTCAAGCTTTTGCTTTTGCTACAAACGACGAAGTAAATAACATGACCTTTTATAATTACGAATTAATAAATCGAGGTACACAAACCTTACAAGACACCTATTTTGGATCTTTTGTAGATGGAGCCTTAGGAGACCCATTTGATGATTATGTAGGTTGTGATGTTAACCGCGGTGATAGTTATGATGGTGATAATGTTGGATTTAAAGGCTACGGTTATACTCCTCCAGCAGTAGGTGTTGATTTTTTTGAAGGTCCATTTCAAGATAATGATGGAATTGATAACGCCTTCGGAATCAACGATAATGAAGCTTTAAATGGAATTGGATATGGTGATGGCGTGGTCGATAACGAACGATTTGGAATGCGAAGATTCTTGTACTACATAAATACTGGTAGTTCTGCAAATATTAATCAAACTGATCCAACAAAAGCTACAGATTATTATAATTATTTAAGAGGTTTTTGGAAAGATGGAACCCCTTTTTATTATGGAGGAAGTGGTCACGTTTCTGATCAGGGCGCTGACCCAAGTGTACCGTGTGATTTCATGTTTCCAGGTGATACAGATCCTTTAGGTTGGGGAACGAATGGAATCACTCAACCAATTTGGACGGAGGAAACTGCTGGAAACGAACCTTATGACAGGAGGTTTTTGCAATCAGCTGGACCATTTGTTTTAAAACCTGGAGCAGTAAACAACATTACAGTTGGTGTGGTTTGGGCGAGATCAACTAGTGGTGGACCTTTTGCTTCTGTGGAAGTTTTAAAGAGAGCAGATGATAAAGCACAAGCTCTTTTTGAGAATTGCTTTAAGGTCTTGGATGCACCACATGCTCCCGATTTGAATTTCCAAGAACTTTCAAATGAAGTCATCTTAACAATTAGCAACCCAAGTAATTCGAATAATTTTGAGGAAAAATACGAGGAATTTGATCCATTTATTGTCTCAGAAAACCAAGATGCTGATAAATTTTATCGTTTTCAAGGTTACCTTATTTATCAATTAAAAAACGATGCAGTTTCTGTTTCAGAATTAGAAGACCCAAGCAAAGCCAGAATTGTAGCACAATGTGACATCAAAGATAACATTTCATCTATTATTAATTTTGAATTTGATGAGGACCTAGCGGCATCTGTTCCTGTAAAAAAAGTAATCGCGGAAAATAAGGGAATACGTCACAGTTTTCAGGTGAAAGAAGATCTTTTTGCACTAGGTGAAAGAAGCCTTGTCAATTTTAAGTCCTATTATTACATGGCAATTTCTTATGCCTATAATAATTACAAAAATTATGACCCTACGGATCCAGAGGCACTAGATGGACAAAAAAAATCATTTTTACCAAGCAGAAAAGCAGCTTTGGGAGAAGTGAAATCTGTGCAGGTAATTCCACATAATCCACTTCCAGAGGCTGGAGGAACAATGCATTATTTAGAATATGGAATGTCCCCAGAAATTACTCGTTTGGATGGCCGTGGAAATGGAAATAATGCTATTGATTTGACTGATGAATCAATCACTTACATTTTAAAAAATGGATTTATGGAAAATCCGACCTACAAAAAAGGAGCTGGACCATTAAATATCAAAGTTATTGATCCTCTAAATTTAGTTGATGGATATTTTGAATGTAAATTTAGAAATTATGTAAATAACAATGGTGCCGCAACAAACGAAGCAATAAACTATAATGGAACAGATACCGCCTCTTGGGTGATTTACCGCTACGACAAAGAAAATGGTTCCCTTTTAGATTCTGTTTTATCAGAAAACACGATTGAAAAATCAAACGAACAATTAATTCCTGAATGGGGAATTTCTGTTCAAATTTCACAAGAACAATATTTTTTTGCAGGAGGTTCTGGTCCTGAATACCAAAGATATACAAGACCTATCGAAGCTACGATTAATTTCTCAGATTCCTCTAAACCTTGGTTATCCTTTATTCAAGATAACGATGCATTTTTCCCAACAAATTGGATAAGAAGTGGTGATTATAATCCGAGCCCTCAACTATGTGACCCAACAGATCCTATAACAAACCCGTGCATTTATCCTGATGAATTGGAAATGGATTTAGAAAGGTCTTATTCAAAACTTCTAGGCGGAGGCATTGCACCCTATAAACTTGTGGGTTATCAAGGAAGATTTATGCCTCTTTGTTATGCATCTACTTTTTCCACATTTGCTAATACACGCAATAGAAATAGCATCTCTCGCGCACCAAGTATTGACCTTATTTTAACCTCAGATAAATCACTTTGGACACGCTGTGCTGTTGTTGAATTAGGTCGAGATTCCACCTTAAATGTCGGATCGGCCAAACCTGGTGCATTGAGAAAAAGCTTAAGTGTCGACAAAAATGGAAATCCCGATGGAACAGGAACCTATGGAATGTCTTGGTTCCCTGGTTATGCCATTGATGTTGAAACTGGAATGCGTTTACATATTGCCTTTGGAGAAAATTCCTTTTTGGGTAGCGAAAATGGAGCTGATTTAATTTGGAATCCAAGTTCTAGATTTATTAATAATTTGGGGCAACCATTATTTGGAGGACAGCATCCAATTTACGTTTTTGGCTATCGAATCAACGGTGACAGTGATGAATCTAAAAATTGTCCTTATTACGACGGACAAAATAATTGGGTTTATGATAAATTTTTCGAAGCTCAAACAACAGCCAGCAAATATTCAGATATTTACATGAATTTAACGTGGATTGCCAATCCTATTTTAACAGAAAATGAGGAACTATTGTCTTCCGATGTAAAAATCAGAGTCAGAATTAATAAAGAGTATAATGATTTTGTTGCAACAGGAAAAAACAACGGCCGTCCAATGTATTCATGGTCAATGGATAAGCTTTCAGCAGAAATTTCTCAAGACGAAAAATTGAAAGAAGCACTCGACTTAATCAATGTTGTCCCGAATCCTTATTATGCTTATTCAGAGTATGAAAAAAACAAGGTCGATACACGTGTAAAAATTACCAATTTGCCAGAAAAATGTACCATAAAAATTTACAACATTTCAGGAAAATTAATCAAAACTTTCAAGAAATCCAATCCGATAACTTTCCAAGATTGGTTGTTGGTCAATGAAGCGGGAATCCCCGTTGCATCAGGCGTATATTTAATTCATGTGGATGTACCAGGCATTGGTGAACGAATATTAAAATCCTTTATTGGTGTTCGAACCCCTGATTTTGAAGGATTCTAATCCTTAATTTGAGATAAAACCTTATCTAAATCTGCTGGCACATCAATATTTGGTGTTTCAATTTGAGTTTCTACCAGTTTTATTTTATATCCATAATACAACCAACGCAATTGCTCAAGAGATTCAATTTGCTCTAATTCAGTAGCTTGCAGTTTCACCAGTTCTTGTAAAGTTTCATTTCT
>CAZHLZ010000116.1:0-2601 GCA_964532475.1 uncultured Chitinophaga sp. | reverse complement strand
ATGCGTATAAACCGATATGTCTTAAAAAAGGGTAAGATTTCATTGCCTCACCAGTAAAATTGGCACTATTTGGCACATTACTTCTTGAAAAATAAAGTGCAAAATTTTTCGAATCCGCAACAATTTTTATTCGATTTGAATTGTTTAAATCGTCAAGAGTTATTTCCTTTATTGCCAAAGTTGCAATATTTACGCTTAGGTCATCAAATGCTTGAATTAAAGAATCAATTTGACGGAAATCTACCAAGGGTTCGTCTCCTTGAATATTGACAACAACATCGTAATCAGTTAATTTCATCGCAATTTCACCACAACGATCGGTTCCACTTGGATGATTTTTTGAGGTCATCATCACCTTCCCTCCAAAGGATTTAACAGCTTCAAAAATTCGCTCATCATCTGTTGCAACAATAACCTCATCCAGCAAAGTAGATTTTGATGCACCTTCGTAAACGCGTTGAATCATCGTTTTTCCTTTCAAATCAATTAATGGTTTTCCCGGAAATCGAGAAGAATCAAAACGGGCAGGGATTATTCCTAAAACTTTCAATTTTTATTTTTTAAAATTTTGTATAAAAATACGATTATTTTTAAAAAATAATTGTAACTTTATACTACTAAACCTTATAATTTTGAAAAATACCGATTTACAAAAACAAATCGCCTTGACCTTATTGCCCAATATTGGAAGGCGCCGCATCAGAACCATTTTATCGCATTTGGATAACATAGATGATTTTTTCCACATCAAAAAAAAAGATTTATTGCAAATTCCTGGATTTGGGGAACAGTTGATAAGAAATTTAGACAGAGATTTGGCCTTGAAAATGGCTGAACCTTTCTCAAAGTTTTATAGTAAAACTCAATATAAATCTCACTTTTTTACAGAAGAAAGTTTTCCAAAGAGACTAAATGAATGCGCAGATGCTCCCCTACTTTTGTTTTCAGAAGGAAATATGGACCCAAATATTAAAAAAGTTGTCGCCATCGTCGGAACGCGCAATGCGAGCGATTACGGAAAACAAATTTGTGAAGAATTGGTGCATTCTTTTATTGGAAAAAATATTCTAGTTGTCAGCGGTTTGGCATACGGCATTGACATCTTTGTGCATCAACTATGTGTAAAAAACAACATTCAAACCATTGGAGTTCTGGGACATGGATTGGATCGATTGTATCCTTCAACACATGCAAAAACAGCAAAATTAATGCTTGAAAACGGAGGTTTACTCACAGAATTTTTAAATGGAACCAATCCTGATCGAGAAAATTTTCCGATGAGAAATCGAATTGTTGCTGGCATGTGTGATGCAACAATTGTCGTGGAAAGCGGAATTAAAGGAGGTTCGCTCATCACTGCAGAACTTGCAAATGATTACAACCGAGATGTTTTTGCGTTTCCAGGAGATGTACGACGCGAATTTTCAAAAGGATGTAATTTTCTAATTCAAAAAGATAAGGCACATTTAATTACTGGAAGCAAAGATTTTTTAAGACTCATGGAATGGAATGATGAAAAGGAAAAAAAATCCAAGCAAATAGATTTATTCCAAAATTTGAATGAAGAGGAAAAATTAATTTTGGAATGCTTTAATAAGACCAATGAATTAAGTTTTGACGAAATTATGTTCCATTCAAAATTAGGTTTTTCGAAATTAAATGCAAGTATTTTGAGTCTCGAATTTGCTTCTATACTTAAATCTTTGCCAGGAAAAAGGTACCAAAAAGCATAATTCTTCACAAAGAAATGCTAAAAAATTGTAATTATTCCAAGCTTTAAATAATTTAGTTTACTTTTGTTTCTATGGATTATGATTTAGAATTACGCTTTCAAAAATTAGTGAAGAAATTGGAAGAAGATTTTGGTGGTGGTTTAGATACCCAGGGAATCTTATTTTTAATTGGAGTGCAGGAATTAGGCTTGGGTTACCAGAAATTCAAGAAACACGAAAAAACAGATTTAATGCACGTGGCAATTTGTACCTTGTTAGAACCACATGGACATTATGAATTCATTGGACGAGATGAAGAAAACTGGCCTCATTTTAAATTGGTAGAAGAATTACCACCTCTCACTGAACGCGACCAGCAACACTTGATTAAAGAAGCAATTATTGACTATTTCATTCAAAATGAAATTTATTCCTTAGAGGAGGACAATAAATAGTCACCTAGAATTATTCGTAATTCCGTTCAAAATCATATCTTTGTCACTCAAAATTAAACAATACCTTAAAAATGGATTTTTGGATTAAAGCAGCACAATTAATATTATCACTTTCAATTCTTGTTGTTTTGCACGAATTGGGACACTATATTCCAGCAAAATTATTTAAAACTCGAGTAGAAAAATTTTACTTATTTTTTGATCCATGGTTTTCTTTATTTAAGAAAAAAATTGGTGATACCGAATGGGGAATTGGTTGGTTGCCTCTTGGTGGATATGTAAAAATCGCTGGAATGGTTGATGAATCCATGGATAAAGAACAATTAGCTCTGCCCCCACAACCTTGGGAATTTCGTTCAAAAAAAGCTTGGCAACGACTAATTATCATGATTGGTAATGTAACAGTCAACTTATTGCTTGGTATTTTGATTTAC
>CAZHLZ010000115.1:391-10126 GCA_964532475.1 uncultured Chitinophaga sp. | reverse complement strand
GGCTGACCTTCATTCTTTATCATTCCACAAACTCGAAAAGGACGATTTATTAAGTCCAAAATTTCATCTTTTGAATAATTTTCAATGGTTGCATTTTCTAAAAGCTGAAATTTATTATTCAAAATCTGTAATTGTTCAGCACAAGGATTGTGTTTTAGTTTCAATATTTCATTCTTAAAGTCTAGTGCAATTCCACCCAAAAACTTAAATGATTCTTTTGATTTTTCAGAATGATTGTAGTTTTGTACATTGTCAATATTTTTAATAAATACAAACTCACTATCAATTTGATTCAAATTACCCAGTAAGGCTCCGTGACCAGAAGGACGTGTCAAAACCTCATTATTTTGATCAAGAACAACGCTTTCATCCTTGTAAAATGAAATTGCGTCCGTTTCCTTGCGTTGATTGGAGAAATGCACGTATACTTGTTTCCCAACCAAATTGGTTACATTTTGAATGCTACTTTTAATTTCATTTTCAAATTTTTCATTGATTGTAAAATGAACATTCACTTTACTGTCCAACAAATTTATTGCTTGTAAAACTTGTTCTTGAAATGGATTTAGAATAAAAGGTCCATTTTTATGAAAAGGAATCAAGCCTTTCGGAAAATTCGAAAAATTCAAGCCTTCTTCTTCTAATATAAAATTGATAATTTTTTCGATTTCAGGATTTTCATCTAAATTAAGTTCTTTAATTTCCTTTGGCAGAATGCGATAAAAAGCAAAATCTTGAAAATTATTGAAAAATTTCTCGATTAACTGCACATTATTTTCATCCGGTTGATTTAAAAACTCATGTAAAAACTGAAACATGCGCGAACCAGATCCAGAAGCTGGAATAAAAAAAGCAATAGAATTTGAACTTTTTTCAAAATTGACAACAAATTCCTTTTTTTCTGAATCTTTAAATTCAAGAATTCCATGGCCAATTTTACATGGACTAACCAATTTTAACGACGGCTTTTCTCCAAAAACAACATTTCTTTGCTCTTCAATTTTAGAATCGGTAATTGTTAAATCAGTCATTTGTTTTACTTTTACAGCATGAATTTATTCTGCGAATATATAAAATACAAATTAAGTAACAAAGGAAAACACGATATTCATTCTCCTTTTGTGTATAATTTCGTAACAAAATGCTTGAAAGAGGAGATTCGTGAAAAAGATTCAAGCTTACTTGCTTACTATAAAAAATCGCTTAAAACAAATAAAAATAAACTTCTAATTCGAGATTTTGGTGCTGGATCAAAAAAAATGGGACTCGAAAGGAAAATTAGTTCTATTTACGCCATTGTTTCGTCAAAAGGCGTTTATGCAAATTTATTATACCAATTAAATAAACATTATCGTTTTGAACGTTGTTTAGAATTTGGAACAAGTTTGGGAATTGGAACCTTAAATTTAGCTTTAGGAAGTGAAAAAAGTGAAATAATTTCCGTTGAAGCATGTGAAAAGACGCTTAATTTTACGAAATCAGAATTTCAAAAATTAGGAATCACAAATGTAAAATTTCACAGGAACACCTTTTATGATTTTATTTTAAGCCTAAAAAAAGGGGAAACTAAGAAATTTGATTTAATTTTTATTGATGGGCATCATGATGGGGAAGCATTGTTGTTTTATTTAAAAGAATTGGAACCCTACTCTCATCCGGAAACCTTATTTGTTTTGGACGATATTCGCTGGAGCGATGGAATGTTTAAAGCTTGGAATAAAATAATTAAAAATGAAAACTTCCATTTAACAATGGATTTGTTTCGGATGGGAATAATTTCCAAACGACCAATGCAGGCAAAAGAACATTTTGTGGTGAAATTGAAAGGGATTTTGAGGGGAATGATTTGAAAAAGAATTGAGAATTAAAAATTGAGAATTAAAAAATATGAAAATATACACAAAAAAAGGAGATGGAGGCACGACACAATTGATTGGTGGGAAACGTATTCCGAAGCACGATTTGAGAATTGAATCTTATGGAACAGTGGACGAACTAAATTCATACATTGGACTTTTACGCGACCAAGCGATAGATGAAAACTATAAATTACAATTAATTGAAATTCAAGACCGCTTATTTACTTTAGGTTCTCACTTAGCAGCCGAGCCAAATAAAAGTACGATGAAACTTCCTGAGATTTCTGAAAATGATGTCTTGTATTTGGAGAACTCAATGGATGAAATGGATAGTCAACTTCCTGAAATGAAGTTTTTCGTTTTACCTGGGGGACATACAACAGTTTCCTTTTGTCACCTTGCAAGATGCGTTTGCCGCCGGGCTGAGAGAAATGTGACGCACTTAAAGGAACACGAAGAAGTGGAGGAATTAATCTTGAAATATTTAAATCGATTGAGTGATTATTTATTTGTGCTTTCACGAAAATTAAGTCAAGATTTAAATGCCGTTGAGCAAGCTTGGAAACCGAGAATGGATTGATTATTTTTGGGTAGTTGGATTGTTAGATTGATCGATGATTAGATTGTTCGATAATTAGATGATTAGATTATTAGGTGCGTTGCTTGCACTACATGTTACGTAAAAATAACAATAGTTAGGTGACAAATTCAGGTCTAAATATCCTACAATTTTACAATCTTAATGTCTCTAACAAAACTACTTATCAACTTTTTTAAAAAAAAGTGCTTTAAAAATTTGGAACTTAACAATTTAAAATTACTTTTGCGGAAAATTAACCATAAAACGAGGAGAAATGTACTGGACTTTAGAATTAGCATCATATTTGGAAGACGCGCCTTGGCCAGCGACCAAAGATGAATTAATAGATTTCGCTATTAGAAATGGCTCTCCTTTAGAAGTTGTAGAAAATCTTCAAGATTTAGAGGATGAGGGCGATATCTATGAGAGTATTGAAGAAATTTGGGCGGATTACCCATCCAAGGATGATTTCTTATTTAATGAAGATGAATATTAAATCTTAAAAATTTTATTAAAACCGCTTAAATGGCGGTTTTTTTTATGAAAAATTATTTATTCGGATCAATTTTATTATCCTTACAATATTTCAACCATTTTTCTAGCGCTTTATCACGCAATTCATCTCCATTTTTGTAGTAGCGTCGGCCTAATATTTTTCCTGTTTCGTCATAACCAACCATGTAGCCATGCAATTTCCCATTTTTATAATTCTCTGACAACATAGGTTTTCCATTGGTGTGATTGGTGATAAATTTGCCAACTTTAATCCCATTTTCATATTTTCCGGTAGATTTTATCGTTCCATCGTCAAAATATTCTGTTACTTCCCCGTGTTTTACATCATTGACGTAATTTTCGATCATGGCAACATTTTGAGACTTATCATCAACCAATTCTGGTACATAATAAATTGTTTTTTTGCCGTTCAATTTTCCATCCTTGTAAGTTTCTTTAAAGCTTAATTTCCCGGAAGGACCATAATGTGTCCAAACGCTATCTTTTTTTTGATTTTTGTAAATTCCGAAAGCCAAAGGAACACCCGATTCATGGTATAAATTTGCAACTGAGCGACCAGTCTTTTCATCGTGCACAATGATTGCTTTCTTTTTTGTTGAAGGGTAGAAATAATAAAAGGTTCCAACTGGCTTATCGTCCTTAAATTGACCTTTGTACTCATAAGCACGACTTTCAGGATATGTTTTTTCCCATTTCCCTTGCTTTTTTCCTTTTGCATCTACTTGATTTACCTGTGAAGTAGCATTCAAAGAATTAAAAACTAAAAAAATTAATCCAAAAAAACTTATTTTTCCCATATTTCTATTAAATTATATAAACTATCAACATTCAAATCAGCCTCCACACATATTTTTTCTTCAGAAAGTATCCTTACAGTTTTCATACCAAGATTTTTCCCAAATTCTATATCCGAATCAGTGTCACCCACCATAATTGATTTTTCAAAAATTATTTCAGGGAAATCTTTCTTTGCCTTCAAAGCCATATCTGGTTTTGGTTTGCGCGTAGAATGAACATCGGACTTCAATTCTGGAGCAAAATATACTTGATCAACTTTTCCACCAACTTTCTGAATTTCTTCTAACATATAACGATGAATATCCAAAAGGTTACGCTCGGTCATTTTATTTTTTCCAATTCCCTGTTGATTGGTTACTACAATAATTCTTGAAAAAATCGTTGAAAAATATGCAATTGCCTCTTTTACTTGGGGTAAAAAATAAAATTCTTCCACAGAATAGACGTAATCACCCATTTTTCGAGTATTAATTACTCCATCACGATCCAAAAAAAGTGTCCACGATTTGTCAATTTCAAACTGCGACATAAAATTTAGATTTCCTTTTCGATCAAATAACTATTTCTTGTGGAGGAATTTCTACCAATTAATTCACCAATAAATCCAGCAAGAAAAAATTGAACGCCAAGAATCATGCATACCAAGGCAATAAAAAACTCGGTTCTTTGTGCTAATAATTTCGCTGTTTTGTCTATAAATAATTTATCAACCGCCATGTAAAAAAACAATGCAAATCCGATAAAAAACATCAAAGCACCAATTGCTCCAAAAATATGCATTGGTTTTTTTCCAAATTTACCCATGAAAACAACAGAAAGTAAATCTAATGGACCATTTAAGAAGCGATTTAAGCCAAATTTTGTAGTACCATATTTTCTAGCTTGATGAATAACAACTTTTTCACCAATTTTATTAAATCCTGCAAATTTTGCCAGCGGTGGAATGTATCGGTGCATGTCGCCATAAATTTCAATACTTTTTACCACTTCATTTTTGTAGGCTTTTAGTCCACAATTGAAATCATGTAAATAAATTCCCGTGAGTTTTCTGGCCGTCCAATTATATAATTTTGTAGGAATTGTTTTGGTGATTGGATCGTATCTTTTCTTTTTCCAGCCAGAAACCAAATCAAAATCTTGTTCCGTAATCATCTTGTATAGTGCTGGGATTTCATCTGGAGAATCTTGTAAATCGGCATCCATCGTAACAACAACACGTCCACTCGCAAGTTCAAAACCCTTTTGTAATGCAGCAGATTTGCCATAATTGCGTTGAAATTTTATTCCTTTCACATTGGAATCAAGATCTTTTAATTCTTCAACAATTTTCCATGATTTATCCTTACTTCCATCATCGACGAAAATTACTTCATAAGACAAATTGTGGTGTTTCATCACGTCCAAAATCCAAGAATGAAGTTCTTTTAAGGATTCATCCTCGTTAAATAATGGGATTACGATTGATATTTGAGTATTGTATTCCAATTTTAAGATAATTTATACAAAAATACATTTTTGAAATTAATTATAGATGAAAAGCTGGATAAACTTTAAAAAACTAATTTTTCACGAGTTTAAAAACAAAATTTTCAGATTTAAGAAAATAGATTCCATTATTAATTTGTGAAAGATTCAATTCAATTTTTTCTTGTTCAGCTTGAACTGAAAAAATCAATTTTCCTTGCAGGTCAAATAAATCCCAAGTTTGATTCAATTTAGAGTTTTCAATGATTAATTTTGAGGTAAATGGATTTGGAAAAATTTTAAGATTGGAGGAAATTTCGGGAATTGGAGTTGAAAATTGATCGATTGAATCCATGAAAAAATTATCGAAACCCGCTTCAGTAATATTAACATTGGGGTCGTAATCACTTACCTCAATTTGAATTTGCATTGCTGATGTTAGACTAATAAAATCAGGTAGGTAAAAACTTTTTTTATGCCATTTAAAAAAGGTGGAATCTTCTTTTGCTTGATAATCAATTCTTGTTTTTGTTATTCCGTTAGAAACGTATATTTCTAAGGTATCATCGATTAAAAGCGGTCCGTAGTTATTATAAAACCATCTTTCATAATGCAAATAAGGTGTATTTCCGTCTGATAAATCAAAAATGGGTGAATACAAATAAACTGCGCCGCCCTTTACCTCGTCAAAATCAGGATTTAAATTAGGATTATTACCTGTAACAAAGGCATTTTCACCACAATCTAATTCTGAATCGATTCCAGGCGCAGTGTTCGTTGACGTGGCGTTTGGTTTAGCCCTTTCCCAAAAACCTTGAACTGCCTCGCTTGAAAAACTTGTCCAGCCATTGTCGAAGGTAAAATCATCCTCTATTCCTTTATCCAAGGTAAAAACTAATTCTCCAGTTGTTTCATCAATATTTTGACTTAAACATTTTGTTTGGAAGGTCCATTTCCCAATAAAAATCTCATATTCCTCCTCATAAAAAAGAGAAAAATCTGCCTCTCCTAAACCATTAGTTTGTTTCTCGTCGATTGTTAATGAGCCCTTCAAACGTACATCAGCAGCAAGTAGAGATGAATTATTTTCAGCGTTTTTAACCTTTATTTTGATAGAAAATTGTGGTATTGGTTGTAAAAAAACATTCAAATTTTCAACCTGAGCTTCTAAAAAATTTATTGAAAGTGTTTTTGGGTAAAATCCTACTTTAAAAAAAGTAACATTTTTTGTTTGCGAACCAATAATTCCAGTAGCATATTTTCCATCATTTTTTGAAAATTCAATGTGCTCATTCCCTTCAATGGTAATTTTGACATTACTCAAAAGTTCATTTGTTGTTTCATTTCTTACTTCACCTTCCAAATAAGAGGCATGAATGTAGCTTGGATTTGAAATATATAGTCCTTCAGTAATATCAGCCGCAAGTACAATTCCAGATGGTAAAAAAGGATAAGAAGCCCAACATCCATCGAAACCAGTTGTTCGAGTTGGATAAGTATCAAACTCTGCCACTTTAATTAAATTATGCGGGCGACTTGCGTCAAAAACTACCACTCCATCCGAATAATAACTAGTAACCAAAAAACTATCCATATAATGCACATTGTGAGGTATAACACCTAAACCGGGAGAATTTTGAATTAAATCCAACTCAACAATATTTGTTGGATCTGTGATATCATAAGAACCAACAGAAGCTCCCGATACTTCGTCCGTAGTAAAGGCATATTTCCCATCTTCTGTTGTCCAAATATTATGAGAAAATGTATTGTGTGTTGTTTTTGTTCCTAATAAAACAGGATTCGATCGATCGCTTATGTCCACAATCGAAATAAATCCTTCGGAAATATGAGCTAAATACATGGTGTCATTTTGAACATATCCATCATGACAATACCAATCATCAAAAACCCCTACTTCGATTGGATTCAGTGGGTCTGTATGAATATCCAAGATTATTACGCCACCATTTCCTCGATTCGCACCAAAAATATAGGCATATCCAGCAGAATCTATGAAAAGAGTATGAGCCGACTGCCATTCATTTCCTATTGGACCAGTGTAATAGCTGCTTGTTATTCCATCAGGATTCGGCAAGGAATTCAAATCAAGAATAAGCAGTCCACTTTCGGCTTCGGTAGTCACATAAGCAAAATTTCGCCATGTATTTACATCACGCCAGATGGATTCTTCACCAGGTTCCCAAAAAATTTCGATAGGATTCGTAGGATTACTCACATTCACAATGGAAGTTCCTTTCCTCGCCCCGACTAAAGCATATTCATTCCCCAATTCATCCAAATGTCCCCAAACATCATTCAAATAAGTGTTATGTAATTGTACATAATTTAAGTGAGCCAAGGAATCAAAGTTTAAACTTGGATTAAATTGTGAAAAACTAAGTTTTACAGTAAATAGAATTAATATAAGGCAAAAGATTTTCATTTAGAGAATAAAGATTGCGGCGATAATAAAAATTAATATTATGACTAAATATTGCCAAACATCGACGAAATAGGGTAAATATTTTTTTATTTTTTCTATCATTTGTGTAAACACTTAATTTTATGTAAAGTTAAGGAAAATTAATTTGAGTTGAAAAAAATTTTTTTATTTACTTTCTTTTCATTAATATTGCATTATGAATAAAGGAACAGTAAAATTTTTTAATGAAACAAAAGGATTTGGTTTCATTAAAGAGGAAGAGACAAACAAAGAGTATTTTGTACACGTTTCAGGTTTAGTTGATAAAATTAACGAGAACGATACAGTTACGTTTGAACTTCAAGACGGAAAAAAAGGATTAAATGCAGTAGACGTAAGATTGGCTTAATTAGCTAATTTTATCGAATATTATATATTAAGATTTTTTTGTACAGGAGCTTTTTAGCTCCTTTTTTGTTGCAAATTATTTTGTGATTTCAATATTTTCTCATCACAACCTTTTCACCACTAAATCTTTCAAGCAGGCAATAAATTCGGGATGATCGTTTGAACTTGGAACTAACTGTACTTTTTCTCCCCCATTTTCATGAAAAATTTCTTGGTATTCTTCTCCAATTTCAATGATAGTTTCTAAGCAATCAGCAACAAAGGCCGGACTGAAAACCAATAATTTTTTGGCTCCTTTTTTCCCCCATTCTTCCACAACTTTGTCAGAGAAAGGAGTTAGCCATTTTTTATCCAAACGGGATTGAAAACAAACGGTATAATCACTTTCTTTTAAACCCATTTTTGCTGCAATCAAACGCGTTGTTGCATAACTTGTAGCCTTGTAGCAATAAGTATTGTGCTCATTAATTTCATTTTCACATGGTTGATCTGAACACAAACCATCATTATAAACCTTATCCACTTGCCTTTCTGGTAAACCGTGATATGAAAATAAAACGTGATCGTACTCTTTTAAGTCAAATGCCTTGGCTCTATCAACAATAGAATTGATGTAACCTTCGTGGTCGTAAAACTGGGAAACAATTTTTATTTCTGGAATTACCCACCATTTACGAATAATGTTCATAGCTTTTTCCACCGCAGACCCTGTTGAAGCACTTGCGTATTGAGGAAATAAAGGAATGATAATTAGTTGATCGTAATTGGCTTTATGCATGCGTTCAAGAACTGAATCCATTGAAGGATTTTGATAACGCATTGCCATTTCAACGGTAACATTCGAATCTTTTAGCTCATTCTGCAATAATTTTTGAACCGTTTCAGTATGGGTTAATAAAGGCGAAACACCGTTTCCAACTTTCCAAAGTTCTTTATAAATTTTTGCTGATTTTGGGGCTCTAAAAGGAACAATTATTCCATTCACTAATAATTTTCTTGGCAACCAAGGAATATCAATAACACGTGGGTCATTTAAAAATTCACTTAAATATCTTCTAACATCACTTGTTGAAGGACTGTCTGGTGTTCCCAATTGAATTAATAGTACGCCCGTTTTTTTCATTCTTTTTCTTTTGTTTACTTTAATATAACAAGCAAAGGGCCTAAATGTTAAGCCCTTCACGAATTATTAGAATATTTTATTAAATATGTAAAGCTCTTGCTTCAGTCGCATCCAATGCCGCCTCTTTCACTCCTTCTGAATATGTTGGATGAGGATGACATATACGTGCAATATCTTCAGCTGAAGCTCTAAACTCCATTGCCACCACTGCTTCCATAATTAAATCGGCAGCACGAGGAGCAATCATGTGAACACCTAATACTTCGTCAGTATTTTTATCAGCTAAAATCTTGATAAGACCTTGAATATCCATACTTGCACGCGCTCTACCTAAAGCTTTAATAGGAAAAGAACCAACTTTATATTCTACTCCAGAAGCTTTCAATTCTTCCTCCGTTTTTCCAACAGCCGCCACTTCTGGCCACGTATAAACAACACCTGGAATCAAATTGTAGTTAATGTGTGGTTTTTGTCCAGCAATGATTTCTGCAACATAAACTCCTTCTTCCTCTGCTTTATGAGCCAACATTGGACCTTCAGTAACATCACCAATTGCATAAAT
>CAZHLZ010000115.1:0-381 GCA_964532475.1 uncultured Chitinophaga sp. | reverse complement strand
ATTTGGTACGGCTGTTTGTTTATGTGCATTCGTTTCAACTTGACCTCTTTGATTAACAGTTAAGCCAGCATTTTCGATATTTAAACCATTTGTAAATGCCTTTCTACCAACTGCGACCAAACAATAATCGGCTTCAAAACTTACTTCTTCACCTTTTTTGTTCAAAGCTTTTAATGTAACAGATTTCCCATTATTAACAACGGATTGAACCTTATGCTCTAAATTGAATTTGAACCCTTCTTTCTTCAAAACCTTAGTTAATTCTTTTCCTAAAGTCAAATCCATAGTTGGGATGATCGTATTTGCAAATTCAATTACTTCAATTTCTGTCCCTAAACGAGCATAAACTGAACCAAGCTCTAAACCGATTACTCCACCGCC
>CAZHLZ010000114.1:231-10285 GCA_964532475.1 uncultured Chitinophaga sp. | reverse complement strand
TGTCCCAGTCCTGAATTGCACCAGAAACGATTTCACTTGCAGACGCAGTATTCTCATTTGTCAAAATCACAAGTCGTCCATCTTCCCAAGTTCCTTTGATTCCTGCAAATAAATCTTGCTTCGGTTGAGCTCTTCCTATGGAATAAACGATTAATTTATTTTCCGAAAGAAATTCATCTGAGATTGTTTTAGCAGCATGTAATAAGCCTCCGCCATTATCTTGCAAATCAAAAATCAAATTTTTCATACCTTTTGATTTCAAATCTTTGATGCTTGCTTGCACTTCTTCAGTTGTTGTTCTTGAAAAACTATTTAATTTAATGTATCCGGTTTCAGCATTTAACATATAGTGACAATCAACAGAATTCACAGGGATTTTATCTCTTGTAATAATGTAATCTAATGGTTTTTTTACACTTTTTCTTTGCACCTCGATTTTTACTTTGGTTCCCATTTCTCCCATTAATTTTTCACGAACTTGGGCATTCTTTAAACCAACACCAGCGACATTTTTACCTTCAATGGAAACAATCTTATCCCCTGCCCTAATACCCAATTTTTCAGAAGGTCCTCCTGGAATAGTTTGAACAACAATTAAAGTGTCTTTTAAAATTTGAAAGCGAATTCCAATTCCAACAAAACTTCCATTTATTCTCTCGTTTGCATCATCTACTTCTTCTTTAGAAATATAAGTAGAATGTGGGTCCAGCTTTTCTAAAAGCGCAACAATTGCTGCATCGGTTAGTTGATCATCATTTACTGTATCAACGTATAATTTATTCACATAGGTCAAAATCTCGTCAAACTTCTGTGTGTTTGGGTTCTTACTTGGTTCATTTTGAGCACTTAACTGTGTCAAGCAAAAGAATGAAATTGCAATGATTGAAAATAATTTTGTCATAGTTTACGTATTAATGTGATATAAATTTACAAAAAAATCTTGCAGAAAGTTTCATAACTTACATAAGTGCTTCTATTTTTATATAAAGTCAACATTTTTCTCCATAGTTGGTAGTTTCGTTTGATTAACAATTTGTTGTTTAGTATATTTTTTTACAGCTATTAAACTCCGTCATTTTTTTCATAATTTTACTTTTGGATAAAATACTGTTAATCATATATGCATAATCTTAAAAAATACCTTTTAATATACTTTTTGTTAGCATTTATTTCAAGTGGATTTGGACAGGTAAAAGAATTTGACAAATTGGAAATGCTTTATGATCAGGCAAATTACAAAATGGTATTGAGAAAATCCAACAAATTGCTTGACAATCCGACCTATGATTATTCTTTAATCCCTAGTTTATATAAAAGTATGTCGCTTTTTCAATTAAGTCAAGATGCTTTTTGGTTTAAAAAACACCCAAGTTCATTGGAAGATGCAAAAGATTTATTCGTAAAAATAAAATCCTCAACTGAAGGAGTTCGGGTTTTTGAAGCACACATTTTTGAGGTAGCTGCTCTAAAGCGAGATTTAATGTCTTGGTCCGAGGATTTGAAAAGAATTGGTGACCGTCAAGCCTTTGAAAATGTGCAAGAAATCATGTATGGTTTGTTTGAAAATGTTCCAGACATCAAGTACGAAGGTGGAATGGAAGCAGACGAAGTAATCGCCGAAAGTAATGACTTTACAGAAAGTATGTCTGTTCGAAAACAACGCGCACTTTTGGTAGAAACTGCTAAAAAACACCTTGGAGTCCCATATTTATGGGCAGGAAACGACCCGAAAGGCTTTGATTGCAGTGGGTTTACTTCTTATGTTTATAAAGCTTCAAACAAAGAATTGCCTCGAAGAGCAAAAGATCAATTTGAAAAATCTGAAAAATTAAAAGATAAAAATGTTCAAAAAGGAGATTTAATCTTTTTCGACAACGGTTCTGGTATTTCCCATGTGGGAATGATTGTCTCCAACAAAGGTGAACCTTTAGTAATGATTCACGCAAGTTCTTCTCAAGGAATTGTAATCACCGAAATTGAAAAATCAGCTTACTGGCAAAAAAGAATTTCTGGTTTTGGGACCTTTATTGGGGAGTAGTTGCAAACTATTTTAATAGAACAGCAAATTTTTAAAAAAGTAAGTTAATAAAATGTGGAAAGGTTTATGTAAAAGTAATTTCTGTGTGAATGCATTAACTTAAAAAGTTTTTATGAATTCAAGGGAATTTTTTATAAATATCTTTGCGATGCAAAAAGCGAACTAAAACAAGTGTATCATCCTCATTGTAAAACCCTAAACGATAATTTCCAAGTATAATTCGGTAAATATTTTTATGAGACTTTAACTTTTTGATATTTGAAATAGAATTAAGTGAATCTTTGTCCTTTAACTCTAATATTAATTTATAAACAGTACTTAATAGCTTTTCATCCTTTATTGAAGAAATATCTTTTTCAAAAGAACGATCGTACTTTAAATTCACTTTTTAAGTTGTTTGAAAATAGTTTCCTCACTCACAAAATCACCTGTTTTCGAGTTTTCTATTAATTCATAAAAAGCCAAATCTTCTTGCTCTTCCTCACTTAAAACTTTAACATTTATTCCAAGCTTTTTGGCTAAGGTTACCAATAACTTTAAATTGGTCTTTGATTCACTATTTAAAATAATTGTTTGCATTTTTTTCTTTTCACAAAGTTAAAAAATAATGGTGAGATTTGAAAATGTTTTTTTTAATCATGTTCGTTTTCCATGCTGATTTGCCCTCAAAAGGACGCTGATATAAAGGGATTAGTATTTTGCGAGGTATTACCAAAGAATTATAATAAACGAAACAAAAAAATCAGCTTACTGTCAAAAAAGAATTTCTGGTTTTGGAACCTTTATTGGGGAGTAGAACTACTGACTTATATTTTAGTAAGATTGAAACATGTTAATTGAAGGTGCCTATCAATCTAATTTTATCTCTTGTACGATGGGACCAATTAATTTTCCGTCAAAAAGTTCACTTCGAACTACTAACGATTTCTGTGAATTAAAGTAGAATAAAGCCTCACTTCGGTCATTCTTTATAATATTCAATCCAGTGGGATTTTTAAATTGACGACTAATATCTAATTCTCCTTGAAAATGGTAAAGCTTTGAACCATAATACCCCGTTTTGAAAAACACAAATAAATTAAGTGTTTTATCTTTGTTTAGGCTAAAAACAACTTTTGAAGAAAAAACACTATCTCCAGAGGGTTTTACTTCAACATCACCAAAAACTTTCCACAAGAAATCAATTTTATTTAATGTGTCATCTTTAATAAGTATTTTAGTTGTTGAATGATAATAAATATCTTTTTGGTTCATGGAATGTCCATCCGTTGAATCCCTAATAATAATCTCAAAATTTTTTTTCCCTAATTCTGTTATTATTATGGAGACTGGCATGTCTTGAGATAACACAGAATCTATATAAACGAAAAAAGAGACAATTAATAAAAACTTCATTAGCTACTTTCTATCAATTTCCTTTTGCGAGGAGAATAAACTTACCACACTGAACAAGGTGAAAAGCACTAAACTAGAGATAAGAATCATTGAATTATCAAAAACTGCATTTCCCGTTGTATAGATAACTGAAAGTAGCATCAAAGCACTAAAAGCTGTCAACAATTTCATCATTTGACTTGCTCTTTTTGTTACCGTGAAATGAATTGCTGAAATTAAGCCGAGAAACATGAATAAAAGTGCAAAATTCCATGTATGATTCATTGGAAAAACTTCCAGCAGAGATAAATTCCAAAGCACAAAACCAACGATTGTTGAGCTGCAAGAAATAGATTTTGATAGTTTTGTTCCATTTTTTGACTCAATCATCAAAACCAAAAAAAGCAGCGTGACACTAAAAGAAATTAAACAGTAATTTATCGTTTGGATTATACCAAGAAAATCAAACAAATAAGCAAGTAAAATCCCAAAAGAAATCGCTAAACTGATATAAAAAAGATAAACGTTACTATTTTTCACCATTAGATTTAAAGTTTTACTCCAAACACACAAACATCATCAATTTGGTCATAATCCTTAATCCAAGTATCAAAAAAAGCTTGAATTTTCAGATATTGCTCTTTCATCGGTAAATGACTAATTTCAACTAAATATTCTTTGAATGGTCTGGATTTAAGTTTTTTACCCTTTTCACCTCCAAATTGATCTACATATCCATCTGTGTATTGGAAAATACAATCTCCTTTTTGAAGTTGAATTTCTTGCTGTGTAAAAGGAAAAGCGTGTGAAAATTGACCAATAGGCTGTTTATCAGGTTTTAATTCAATAATTGCTTTATCACGAATAATTACACATTCATTATTTGCTCCTGCGTATTTCAAAATCAATGATTTTCGATCAAGCACACACAAAGACATATCCATTCCGTCTTTTACATCCGTTTGAGTTTTTGTAACGAAAGATTTTACTACTATTTCTCGGTGTTTTTCTAATATTTCAGCTGGTTCAGTTAATTTATGTTCATTGACGCACCTTAACAAAGAAGCATTTCCAACAATACTCACCAAGGCACCTGGAACTCCGTGCCCCGTACAATCGATAGCTGAAAAAATTGATAAATCACCTTTTTGCCTTGCCCAATAAAAATCACCACTTACGATGTCTTTTGGACGGTAAAAAACACAATAATCCTCAAACATTCGGGCCAATCGTTCGTCAGGCAAAATTGTTTCCTGAATTCGTTTTGCGTAAATTATACTATCTACGATATCTTGTGTTTTATGCTCAATCTCTTGTTTTTGAATTTCTAATTTTTTGTTTTGCTCTGCGATTTCACTTGTACGTTCTTCTACAATTTCCTCTAGCTTGATGTTTTGATTTTTAACACGTTGAATACTCAATTTTATTATAAAATAAATCAAAAAGATAAAGGTGATAAAATATAAGAAATATGCCCACCAAGTTCTATACCAAGGCGGTAAAATAGTAAATGTATAGGATTCTACGGCACTTTCAAAGCCATAAATGTTTTTTGCTTGAATTTTTAAGGTATAGGTTCCTTCTCCTAATTTCTTATAATCTGCGAAATTAAATGCTGACCATTCAGACCAATCATCGATGTAATTTTCTAATTTGTAGCGATATTTTAATTTATCAAAAGCCATGAAAGTATTCCCCCTAAATTCAATTCGAATCGAGTTATTACTATAAGGTATTGCATCCAATTTAACTGCGTGATCAGGATTATAAATCCGCAACTTATCATTTAAATAAACACCTTCAATACTGATTTTATAATTTTTCTTGATGCTAGTTAAAGCCTTTTGATTGTATGATAAAATCTCATTTCCATTGGTAAACCAATATTCATTTTCTGAAATTTTCATCATGGTGGAAGCCAATGGCACTAAGTAAGAATTCATTGACTCAAAAGGCCAAGAAGTCCAATTCCAGCGGTTATTTTTGAACTCCAAATAGCCATGTTCTGCTTTTTTCCCATCCCAAATAAAAACCCAAAACTTATCTTCATTCTCTTTGAAAAGGCGGTGAATTTGAAAATCTTTATTTCCTTGAAATTTGTTATTAAATGCTTTGAAAGGTTCAATAACATTATCTTTATTTAAAACAAAAAGACCAGATTCCATGGCGAAAAAAACTTGATCTTTAAAGTTTCCTGCATAAAAATTGGTGTTTAAATTTTGCTTGCTGTTTTTGAATTTTAATTTCTTGTATGAATTGGTTTTTATACTTAATTGGTAAATCCCAACATTTCTAACTCCAAAATAAATGTTTCCATTTCGATGGGTCATATTTATTATCTCACCATTGATTTCAGAAATAATAACTTTATAATCCCAACCATTTTTTGTGAGAATCAATTTACCAAGTGAACCTTCATTCCCAACAAAAAATTCGTTTTTATTTTGCGGATTTTGGTAACAATTCCATGCTAGTTCCTCGATTATTTTAGTTGTTTTTTTTGTTGAATAATTGATTTCATAAATCCCTGAATAAGCTACGGCAATTGTCCTTTTACCGAAATCAGTTTCAAAACTTTCTAATTGAAAAATTTCTTCTGGAATAAGATTCATTGATTTAAAAATGATTCTATCATTCTCTTTTTCTGCCTTCCAAATATCTAATTGAGTTCCAACAGTTATGTTATCACCGAACTTATCAAAGCTAAAATTCTCACCTGTCAAACCTTCCTTTTTATTGAAATTTGTAATTGGTGAGGAAGTTTCAAAGAAATGAATCCCGTTAGACAAGCAGGCCCAAAGGTTGTTTTCATTATCCAAAAACACATCATAAGCAATCAGATTTTCCATCCCATCATGGGTATCAAATCTTCGAATTAATTCAGTTTTTTCGTTAAGAACATGAATCCCTTGTCCTTCCGTACAGATGTAGTATATTTTGTTTTTTTTGTAAACGGTATATATTTCTATTCCTCGAATTGATTTGAATTCTTCTGGTTTATCTTTCAACCAAATGAGACGATTATTTTCTTCCTTTATTCTGTGAACATTTCCATTAAAATTGAAAATATTCCAATATCGTTCTTTCTTCTCGGTTGCACGAATATTTAAAAATTGAATCTTTTCAGAAATTTCTTGTGGATATGACTTCTTTGTTGCACAATTTAGATAAACATATTTTCGTTCAATTTCATTATCTAAATCCTTTCTATAGGTGAGTAAAATCCCTTTATCAAAGGCACCAGCTGTCATGCAGGTATACGCACTTGTATTGGAAATAGAAACCTTTTCAACTTGATTTGACTTCAGGACAAAAACACCCTTTTCGGCAATAAAATAAAGTTCACTTTTAAATTCAAAAATATTCCATATTTCACCGCATAATTCTTTTTTAGGTGAAATAAAAAGTGGTTTATAACTTAATTCACCTGATTCGGTGTAGGTAATTTCCCCAAAATTATTTTCCCTACCTACATAGGTTTTGCCGTTAGATGCCTTGAATAATTTGGTAACTTTTGTCTTTTCAACGGAAGCAATTCTATCTTTAGCTAAATTTTTCCCATTAATTTTTAATATTTTCCAAGATAAACCATTGAAAGAAAGGATTTCATTATTGTTACCGAATAAAACGACACCATCTTTTTCTTGTACTCCCGTCCAAATTTGTGTACCACTTTGAAAATCTTTTTGAGAAAAATATTTACCAAAAAATTTCCCATAGGAACTTGAGTTTTGAGCAAAACTGTAGGTTAATAAAAGGATATTTAGAAGTAAAATAAGTTTCTTTTTCAAAATTTGATCAAGTTTCTGTTTTATTCTGCTAAGATAATAAAATTTTTTAAAAAGAAGTTAAGCTGCTAATTTTTTAAGACTACTTTTTCATTTTCGCTTGAATCATTTTGTTGACACGGTAGGTTAGAAAAATATTTATCAAAATGGCACAAATTACCGTGTAGCCAAGAATGTCGAAGCGTTCAAGGATTGCATTTTCATTTTTTTGAACAACAATTATTCCACCCAAAACGGCTGCAAAACCACCAGACATTTGTTGTAAAGATGAATTTATACTCATAAACGCACCTCGATCCTTCGTGTCTGGAACAGAAGAAGTTAAGGCTTGAGAAGGCACCATTCTTGCCATTACACCTACCATCATCAGGGAATTGACACTCACAATCACCCAAAAAGGAACAGGAACTAACTGAGTGTATATCAGAACTGTGACACACATCCAAATAGATGCGATTGCAAATAGGGTGAATTTATTTATTTTATCACTAATTAGACCAATAATTGGCATAATTGCTAGAGTTGCAATGCCTGTAATCATAAATAAAATCGGCAGTTGATCTTGTGAAATACCTAAATTATTGACAGCGAAAGCACTTCCCCAAGGCATCATTAAATATCCTCCGAGTGAGAGGAAGGCTGTGGCTAAAAATCCAATTCGATAATCTCGATTTTTAATGGTATTAAATAAGTGTTTCAGGGCGTTATCTTTTTGTAATTTAAGGTGTTCGTTCACTGGTTTTAAAACAATAATACCCACTAAACTGATTAACATAGCTAATCCAACTATCATAAAAAAGGGTGATTGCCAGCCCCATTGATTTGCGAAATAAAGACTAATAGGAATTCCTAGTATCTGACTAATTCCAAATCCCATTTGCAGGTAGCCCATAACACGTCCACGCTGATTAAATTCAAACAAGTCAGCCACAATTGCCATTGATATTGAACTGATTACACCTCCAAAAATCCCCGTCACTATTCGTGCAATTACCAATAAAACATAGGAATTTGCTAAACCACAAAATAATGTTCCTAAAATAAAGCCAATATAGAAAAATAACAGTAACTTTTTTCTGTCAAATTTATCCGCAAATCCAGCAGTTAAAAATCCAGAAATTCCAGCACTAAAAGCATAACTTGAAACTACAACTCCAAATTCAGTCGGACCAATTTTCATGGATTTCATTAACAAATCGCCCAAGGGAGACATCACCATAAAATCTAAAACGACTGTAAATTGAGTGAGAGCAAGAATTAAAACTACAAGTTTTTGATAGGGTGTAAATTTGAATTTTGCAGTTTTTTCTTTGGACATTTGTATATTTTTTCACAAAGGTAGGATTAATTTTTAATTACCACGGTACTTATTGTTTTGTTAACATTAATTGTTTACTTTTAAGCAAAAATAAAATTATGAAAAAAGTAAAATTTGTATTATTTGTGCTGTTTTTAGGAGTTTTGAGTAACAACTCATTTGCACAGGATTTAAGAAAAAATGGTTCAAGTTATGGAAAAATTGAATCGAATGGTGATGTAAGAATCAACGGAAGTATCAAAGGAAAATTTGAATCAAACGGTGATATTCGTGTGAACGGAAGCATCAAAGGAAAAATTGAATCAAATGGAGATATTCGCAAAAATGGTTCAATCGTAGGGAAAGTTGAATCCAATGGAGACGTGAGAATGAACGGTTCTATTGTTGGGAAAATTGAGTCAAATGGCGATATCCGTAAAAACGGAAGTATTGTCGGTTCTGCATCAGGAGTAAATGCACGCCAAGCAGCTGTTATGTTTTTCTTTGATTTTTTCTGAGAATTTTATTTTAAATTAAAAAGGCTCCTAAGAGTCTTTTTTATAATGTCAATTTTAGGGTTTTATTGAATATCATTTTCTCCCCAAATCTCTATAATTGCGCTGCTTTCCTTTGTATTTGGAATGGTACGACTTTGAAAAACTACTTTGGCAATGATTCGCTCATCCCCATTAAGTTCCAATTTTCGGCTAAAACCTTCAGATTTAATTGATTCTTTAATTGGGAAATTTTGTTGATCGCCATTTTTGTAAAAAACAACAATTTGTTCGATTTCAACAGGTGCATTTTTTACAATGAATTGAAGTTTAGTGAATTTTTCAGTGTTTTCAATTATGGCTTCATTGCGGTCATTTTCATAATTCACAGTAGTTTCACCAATTTTATTCCAATATAAAGTGTCTGCTTTTTCAGAATTCATTTCTTGAGCAAATAAGTGATTTGTAAAACTTAATGCAGTAAAAAGGATAATTTTAAATGTATTTTTCATATTTTTTTATTTATCTCGCAAAGTTGAGGAAAAACAAAACTTAATCGCTTGTATAAAAAAATGAAAATGTTACATGATTATGTGAAATCTACCTTACCCACCTTTCAAATCCTCTTTTCTGATGTTGGTTCGGATTTTCAATTTGCTTCACAGAATAATCCAAGTAGAAATTTCTCACGGCAATTGGTAACGTAATTTCGATTAATTTTCCACGGCGCATCACAGATAAAACTTTTACATCATCATCAAAATAAGTTAACCATTTGTCTAATTCAGCACCGCAAGCATAGGAATTTACAGCAATAATTTCATCTTCTAACATTAAAGTTCCCATTTCAGCAGGACTTCCAGGGTAAATTGCTTTCACAATAAAGTTTTGTCCTTGTGGAATCGATTTGAAACCTAATTTTGCATACGAATATTTTGGTGAAGCTTTGTGAATCAATTCTAAACCTAAGTAATCAAATGCATCCACAATAATTGCTTCAAAGGGATTGGAATTGTAAAAGTAATTGTCCAAAATCTCTTGAAATGAACTTCCAGCTAATTGC
>CAZHLZ010000114.1:0-221 GCA_964532475.1 uncultured Chitinophaga sp. | reverse complement strand
ATCTTTTTCAGAAACACCTTTGCCATTCAAATAAAAATCGAAGTATAAACGTTTCATCACATCGTCTAAATTGTATTTTTCTTTCGAGTGACGCATAATAAAAACATCGGTAACCAAGGCCAACAAACAACCTTCTGTGTAAATCGAAACTTTTCTGTTTGGTGCACCTGGAACATAACCATCCAACCACGTATCCCAAGAAGATTCTGCCACCGAATAGT
>CAZHLZ010000113.1:0-10307 GCA_964532475.1 uncultured Chitinophaga sp. | reverse complement strand
TTGCAAGTTGAGGAGAATAAATTTGAGTGGAAGGCATATCCTAATCCGTTTGAAGATGGATTTAGAATTGATGTCACAGAATTGCAATCACCATTGTTAAGTGTTTCAATTTTAGATTATGCAGGAAAAGAAATTGAGAAGAGAGAGCTACCAATTAATGAGCTTAAGTACCATTTGTTTGGTGCATATCTTGCTTCAGGTGTTTATTTTGTGAAAGTAGATTATGGAAATCAATCACAAACTATCAAGTTGATTAAGCATTAAATCATAATGAAGAAAAATTGGTAAATTGCACGATTTTCATTTATTTTTTATAGATTTGATCTATAATTTTTCACAAACAAAAAATTAAATGGAAAAAGGGAATAAAAAAATAATTCGTGGCTGGGTGATGTATGATTGGGCAAATTCTGTCTACAATTTAGTTATTTCCTCTGCAATTTTTCCTATTTTTTATGATTTAGTCACAAAAAACAACTACATCCAACGTCATGGAATTGCCACAATTAAAGATATTCCTGAAGGCACAAATATTACAGTAAATTTTTTCGGAGCAGAGGTTGCTTCCTCTGTATTGTTTTCTTATGTTTTGTCAGCATCATTTTTAATGGTTTCTTTTTTATCACCACTTTTATCTGGTGTGGCAGATTATTCAGGAAGTAAAAAAAGATTTTTGCAATTTTTCTGCTATTTCGGTGCCTTAGCATGCATGTCATTGTTCTTTTTTGATCCCGTTCGCTTGGAGTTAGGAATGTTGTCAGTTTTTTTAGCAAGTATTGGATTTTGGAATAGTTTGGTTTTTTACAATGCCTTTTTACCAGAAATTGCAGAACCTAAAGATCATGATAAGATTTCTGCTCGTGGTTTTTCAATGGGATATTTTGGTTCTATGACCTTATTAGTTTTTTGCTTGGCAATCGTGATGTCTGTGCCGAATGAAGTTGAAACAAAAACGAATGCGATGCGCTATTTCTTCATCCTTGTGGGAGTTTGGTGGATTGGTTTTAGTCAATTTACTTATCGGGTTTTGCCTCATAATGTGTACAACAAAAAAGTTGAAAAAGGTATTTTATGGAGAGGATTTAAAGAATTACGTGTTGTTTTTAGTCAATTTAGAAAAACTTACCGCCTAAAACGATACTTGACTGCTTTTTTCTTTTTTAATACTGGAGTACAAACTGTTATGTTAATGGCTACTATTTTTGCAAATAAAGAAATTGCTTGGCCTGGTGGTAATGGCGCAACAGGATTGATAATTGCAATACTATTAATTCAAATTTTAGGCGCGGCAGGTGCATTTATTATGTCTCGTTTGTCACAAAAAATCGGAAACATTCAAACATTGATTTTATCAGTTTGCATTTGGATTGCTTTATGTTGTGCAGCTTATTTTGTAAGAACACCAGTTCAATTTTACTTACTTGCATCAGGTGTTGGTTTAGTGATGGGTGGAGTTCAAGCAGTGGCAAGATCTACTTATTCAAAATATTTGCCAGATACCACTGACCATGCAAGTTATTTCTCATTTTATGATGTAACAGAAAAAATAGGAATTGTATTGGGTACATTTTTCTTCGGTTTTGTGGAAGCTTGGACTGGTTCGATTCGATACTCAGTGATTTCTGTTGCAGTATTTTTCGTTGTTGGTTTATTGATGTTGCTTCGAGTGCCGAAAGAGGAAAGGAATTAATCTTGCAAAATCCTATTATAAGTCCTAGTGCTGGTATACCTCTCTAAAGTCCTTGAACATTTTTAACTAAATTAATTAACATGTTCAGTTTTTGCCTTGATTTTGAAGAAAATTGGCGAAACATGTTCAGTTTGTAGTTTAGAATAATTTTGTGTTCACTTTTTAAATCAAAAATGCACAAATTGTAGTCAAATGTGTTTTTTTTAAGATTATTTTGGAAGCACCCGTAAAAAAGTTATTCTATTTCAAATAATTTATAGTTTTTTGAAAATAATATTACATTTCCATTTTTCATCATTATCAATACAATTAATTCGTTGGATCCGAATTGTGTCGTTTCTCCTAAACTTAAAATCCTCAAAACTTAAATTTTGATATTTCAAATCGTCTGCCTCTACTTTCTGAAGTAGACGCTTTCCTCTGCTATATTCAATAATTATAAAATCTTGTTCATCAATTGTTTGTTCAATAATTGTATCAAATTCTCATTTCATCAAAGTAGGATTGGATAAAACCATTATTTCAACCGAATCACAAGTAATGTGAAGTTTTGAATAACTACTTTTATTATTTAGTTCTTCAAGTATTTTTTCAATTTTTTGAGCATTTCCAGAATACGA
The DNA here is from genome assembly GCA_964532475.1 of uncultured Chitinophaga sp. GTDB lineage: Bacteria > Bacteroidota > Bacteroidia > Flavobacteriales_D > Crocinitomicaceae > M2408. The sequence goes on along the minus strand of CAZHLZ010000113.1, from coordinate 7,997 downwards.
ATTTTTGCAACTTGTAAGTGAAAATAGTACAAAAAATGAAAGGTATTTTATTAGATATAAGCTATTATTATGATGTTGTGACAAATTTATTGACATTTATAAATTATCTTAAATTGGTATTTTTCACTTATCTCCATAATGTCCCATTGCTGAAACAACATATACAGTAACAATATTTTCTTCAACTTTATAGATTAGTCGGTCTTTTTGATTTATTTTTCTTGACCATTTACCAGACAATTGATACTTTAGTTGCTCAGGACTACCTGTTCCAGTAAATGGAGTTGTAGTTAATTCTTTAAATATTTTGTCGATTTTTTTTAATGTTGCTTGATTACCAGATTTTTTATGTTTTTGTAAATGAAAGTGAGCTAATTCCTCAATTATTACTTTATACTTCCCCATATATCATTTGGATTTATTTCAGTATAATTCCCTCTTTTCTCAGCCTTTTCAATCATTTTAACAAACTCTGGATCGTAAGGACTTTCAATTTCCGATTCTTTCTCAATAACTTTAACACCAGACTGATTTTTGAAAAACTCAATCAATTGCTTGAAGGTTTTCCCTGCCTCAGAATTTTCATTGATTTGGATGGTAAATGTTGACATGACAAAATAGATTTACACAAAGTTACAACAAAACATTGAAAAGTAAAACCCCAAGTGGAAAATTATCTTCATTAAAATTAACAAAAATCAACACTTAAGTCAGAAAAAATTTAATCGAACACCGCCAAAGGCAGCAAGGTAGTTAATCCAATAATCTAATAATCCAAAAATCTAAAAATCTAATAATCCAACTATCTCAACAAGCTCTTCAAATCTGCCTTTTCCCCAATTTTTGCATTCAAATCTTTAATTTCAATTCGTTCTTGAAGCATGGTGTCTCTGTCGCGAATCGTAACGGTGTTGTCTTCCATTGTTTGGTGATCAACCATCACACAGAAAGGAGTACCGATTGCATCTTGACGACGGTAACGTTTTCCTGGAGAATCTTTTTCGTCGTATTGACACAAATAATCAAACTTTAAGTCATTGAAAATTTCTCGCGCTTTTTCTGGTAAACCATCTTTTTTGGTCAATGGCATAATGGCAACTTTGTATGGAGCCAATGGAGCAGGAAGTTTCAATACAACACGCTCTGAACCATCTTCTAATTTTTCATTTTGCAAAGAAGAACTCAAAACGGCTAAAAACATTCTATCTAAACCGACTGATGTTTCAACTACATAAGGAACATAATTTTCATTCAATTCTGGGTCAAAATATTGTAATTTTTTTCCTGAAAATTGTTCGTGTTGTTTCAAATCAAAATCTGTTCGCGAATGAATTCCTTCCAATTCTTTGAATCCCATTGGGAAATCGAATTCGATATCAGCAGCGGCATTTGCGTAATGTGCCAATTTAATATGATCGTGGAAACGGTAATTTTTGTCTCCTAAGTTTAATGCTTTGTGCCATTTGATACGCGCTTCTTTCCAGTATTCGTACCATTTCATTTCTTCACCTGGACGACAGAAAAATTGCATTTCCATTTGTTCAAATTCACGCATACGGAAAATGAATTGTCGTGCAACAATCTCATTTCTAAATGCTTTTCCGATTTGTGCAATCCCAAAAGGAATTTTCATACGACCAGATTTTTGCACGTTTAAGAAGTTAACAAAAATTCCTTGAGCCGTTTCTGGACGTAAATAAATCGTTGAAGCATCACCAGCAACTGAACCTAATTCAGTGGAGAACATCAAGTTGAATTGACGCACTTCCGTCCAGTTTTTTGAACCAGAAACAGGACAAACGATTTCCAAATCGATAATTAACTGATAAACACCTTCCAAATCATTGTTTCCTAAAGTTTGACGCATTCTGTCTTCAATCTCCGTGATTTTTTCAGCGTTGCGCAAAACATTTGGGTTGGTTGCACGAAATTGTGCTTCGTCGAAAGCATCTCCAAAACGTTTGAAGCCTTTTTCAACTTCTTTATCAATTTTCTGACGAATTTTTTCGATATGTTCTTCAATTAAAACGTCAGCTCTATATCTTTTTTTAGAATCTTTGTTGTCAATCAATGGATCATTAAAGGCATCCACATGTCCAGAAGCTTTCCATGTAGTTGGGTGCATAAAAATCGAAGAGTCAATTCCAACAATGTTTTCATGCATTTGAACCATCGCTTTCCACCAATAGGATTTGATGTTGTTTTTCAATTCTGAACCCAATTGACCGTAATCATAAGTTGCAGCTAAACCATCGTAAATCTCTGATGATGGGAAAATATATCCGTATTCTTTTGCGTGCGAAATAACGTCTTTTAACTTGTCTTCTCTTTGTTCCATGGGTGCAAATATAGAGATAATTTTTGATTTTTTCCCGCAAATTTCCGCAGAAAAAGTCGCTGATTGAAAGTGATTTTTAATAGTGAAGTAAATTAAATCTGATTAATCTGCACATTTTTCTCTTTCAAATTCTATGTAAAATATTCCATCAAATCTTCTCTGATGTAAAATATTCCTCTCAAATCTCCGAAGAACTTAGTAAAGCGATCTCAACTTAGTTAAAATGTTACTGATTTAGGGTGATTGTAATTATAGCATGAATTTAAATCTGCGCATATCTGCGTGTTTTTCTTATTCATATCTGCGGGAAAAAATTCCCTCAAATCTCCGTAGAACTTAGTAAAGCGATCTCAACTTAGTTAAAATGTTACTGATTTAAGGTGATTGTAAGTTTAGCATGAATTAAAATCTGCGTATATCTGCGTGTTTTTCTTATTCATATCTGCGGGAAAAAATCACAGACCATTCACTTTCCTAAAAATAGACTTTGAAATATTTGCTGAATTAAAATTAACTAGAATACCAAGTTTTAACTTAGACAATTTTAAATAGGTCAAGATTTGTTTATGATGTAACTCGGCCAAATTTTCTACAGATTTGATTTCAATAATTACTTTGTTTTCGACTAATAAATCTAGGCGATATCCAACATCTAGTTTACAATCGTTATAAACTAATGGTTGAGGGACTTGCGATTTTACGTTTAAATTGAATTCCTTTAATTCATGCAATAATGCTTGTTCGTAAGCCGATTCTAAAATTCCTGGACCAAGTTTATTATAGACATTAAAAATGGCACCACGAATGAGATAAGAAATTTCATTTTCTGACATAAATGTAAAATTTAGGTTTATCTAAATTAAACATTATTTTTGAAATAGCAAAGTAATTTAATATTTTTCCCCCCTAATCTTCGCAGAAAAAGTTCGCTTAATAAAAAAGATGATAAAGTACTAAATGAATTAAAATCTGCGTATCTCTGTGTATTTTTCTCCTTAAAATCTGCGGGAACCTAATAAACTGAACTTATTTTCCTTACCTTTGATAAAAACAATAGATGTCAAATTTTAATTTAGATTCAATCTTAAAAACATTTCCAGAATTCAAAGAGCTAGAGTCAAATTACATCAAGCAAATTTTACCAGTCAGAAATGAGACAAGTTCAAAGCATGATTTTGGGCATGCGCTGCTTATAGCAGGAAGTTTATCAAAGGCTGGAGCAGCAATTTTGGCAACAAAGGCTTGTTTGAGATCGGGAGCGGGTTTGACAACAGTACATATTCCAAATTCATGCAGAATTGCCTTAAACATTAGTTGCCCAGAAGCAATGTTGAGTTTGGATTTAATTGAAAATTACATTTCTGAAAGACCAGATTTGAAATACAAAACAGCCATCGGAATTGGGCCCGGAATTGGTTTTGAAAAGGAGACAATTAAAGTTGTCGAAGCCATTTTGCAAAGTGATTTGCCTAAGGTGTTGGATGCAGATGCGCTTACAATTTTAGCTCAACATCCACCTTTATTTCAATATTTGAATAAGAAAACGATTTTAACACCGCACGAACGAGAATTTGATCGTTTAACCAAAGTGCATCAAAGTTGGGAGGAACGAATTCAAACCGCAAAAGATTTTGTTGAAAATTACGACTGCATTTTAGTTTTAAAAGCACCTAATACGCTTGTTTTTTGTAGTGAACAAGTTTTTTATAATACTACGGGAAATGTTGGTTTAGCTAAAGGTGGTTCTGGTGATGTATTAACAGGAATTATTACCTCGTATTTAGCACAAGGATTAGTACCATTTGAGGCTGCGCTTGCAGGCGTTTTTAATCATGGTTTGGCAGCAGATTTGGCAGTGAAAGAAATAAATCCCAGAGCTTTGCTAGCGAGTGATTTAGTTGGTTTTTTGAAATATGTGGGATGAAATTATTTTTTCACCTTCATTCCAATCACATTCGGTAATTTCCAGAAATAATAATTCTTATCGGTTGCGTAGGTTTCAGAAACGTAACTTCCGATTTTCTCCAAATGAAACAATTCCTTTCCATCTTTCTGAATATCAACATATAAACTTGTTTGTGGACCTCCTTCCATGTAAATGGCGTTGTATAAATTGAGTTTCATTTCGCGCATGTAAGCTATCATTTCGTTGTGTAAATAAGGTGAACGAACAAATATTAAATACACATTTCCTAAATCATCGATGGTTGTAATCAATTGACTGCAATATTGTTTTCGTTTATTCCATCCAATTGGTTCCGCATTGCAATCGAGCATCCGTAAACCTTGGGATAAACAATGGTATTTGTTTTTTAAGGTAGAAAAAGAATCACATTCTAAATCGCATACAGTAAATGGTTTTGTTAAGGTATCTTTTGGGTTAAAGGCAATGATCGTTTTATAATTTGGGTGAAGTTCGGCCTTATTTGTATGTTTTTCACCTTTTAAAAATCCCTTGCTATACATTTTACGACTTAAATCGTACATTCCAGCGTTAATGACAATATTTAAATCAAAAGAATCTGCCCAATCTTTGGCATTTAATGGTTTTTTGTAATGTTCCGTTGCCATTAATAAATGAAAATCAAATTTGTCTGGATTTAGTTTTATAATCGAAATTTTAGAATCATTTATATCAGATTTTCTAGGAGCCATTGTTTCACAAAAATCCAGCCCCGGAATGATGTTTTGCCATCTTATCTCTAAAGGTTTAAGTGAATCTTTTTGGATAATAGAGTCTTTTTTTTGTTCTTGTGAACAAGCTAAAACGGAATAAAGAAGCGAGATTGATAAAACTAATTTTTGCATTTTCAAAGTTAATTTATTTTTGTGAAATTTGAAATATTTTGCTAAGAAACTACATTTTCTATTAAGCTTGAAGAAGATTTGATTACAGATAAATGCAGCTCTTAATTCTATCAAAAGAATCAAGATTAATTAGCGACTTTTTTACTTCGTTGAGATAGTTTGCTAAGTACTGTGAATATTAGTGGGACAAACACACAATATCTCCCGCAAATTTGTGGAAGATTTATACGCAGATGAACGCAGATTTTAATTCAATCAGAAGAATCTAATCTACAATAATCAGCGACTTTTTTACTTCTTTGAGATCGCTTTGCTAAGTTCTGCGAATATCAGCGGGGAAAACACACAATATTTCCCGTAAATTTGTGGAAGATTTATACGCAGATGAACGCAGATTTTAATTCAATCAAAAGAATCTAATCACCTTTAATCAGCGACTTTTTCTGTGAATATCAGCGGGGAAAACAAACAATATTTCCCGGAGTCCATTTAGATATCTGGGTAATAAAATTTACCTTCTCAAAAACGTCTAATAAAACCAAGTTCGTGTGTTTTCGAACCTTCAGAATAAATTCCATCACTTTTTAGCAAGTCAATTTTTACGCAACCACTCGCGTGAATGATTTGATTTTCATCTAATATGATTCCAACATGCGTGATTTTGCCTTTCGAATTATGAAAAAATGCCAAATCTCCTAACTGATTTTCATCAAAAGGAATTTCCTGACCAATTTCCCCTTGCTGGTATGCATCACGAGGTAGATTTTTGTCAAATAATCGGAAAACCTGTTGTGTAAAACCTGAACAATCAATTCCAAAGGGTGATTTCCCTCCCCACAAATAAGGCGAATTGAGGTAGGAAAGAGCAAAAGTTAATAAGTCAAAATTTTGTGCCGTTTTTTCTACACTAAATTGAAAAGAATGATTTCCAATGTTAAAATCATTTGAGGCTGGAACAAAGGCTCCACGCGTTATAATTTGTTTTCCCCATGGAGTTTGAAGTTCTCGAATCAATTCTGTTTCAATTGAAAGTCCATCCAAATGCCTAAATAATTCTTTTTCAGAAAGATAAATCAAATGTTTTGTGTCGGTCCAAGCTTCGTAGTTATCAAAATAAGACAACACTTTTGTCCAATTATTTTGTACTTCCAAAACCTCAACGACTTCTCCGAAAAGCATTTGTGACACCATTTCAGAGACATCAGCATTTTCTTTTCTTAAAGGTGAAATAGAAACTTTACAAAAAGCAAACTTCTTGGATTTCATCAATTCTATTTTGGGAAATTTGGATTATTAACAAGATTTAATGCTTGTTGTAAATGACGTTGATTGTGGTAAACAACAAATAAAAAAGCATCCCCTAATTTCAAACGAATTATTGTACTTATTGAAATAGGGATTTTTACTTTACGTAAATTTACTGCTTTCGAAGAATCAATTATTTCCAATAATTCTTCCAAGTTTTTTTGAAAATGCTCGATATCGGCACCATTTACCAAATTTTTCTCAAAAAGTGGATTGTTTGTTCGCTGTGATTTGAATTTTCGTTTTACATTATTTGCATTACCTAATTTCATTGATTTCCAAGCAGATCGACCAAGAGGCGAGGAGATGAAAATTTCTGAAGGAGTGCGAAATCGTGTTTTAGTAATCTTCAACTTAAAAGTTTCGTGGTAATATTTTGCAAATTGATTCAAATGAGCAAAAACCTCTAATACATTCCAAGAATTATCGAAAGATTTCCACCTTTTTTGTTCCTCACTCAAATTAGAAAACCGACTTTTTATTAAATCGATATTTGAATTGGTAATGGATTTAAGCTCTTGAATTAATTCAGCAGTTGTCATGATTCTAATTCTAAATTGTTAACAAAAGTAAGCTAAGAATTTATCTTTTCAAAATAAAATACGTATTTCGTGCCATTTGTTTTGTAAACTTCATAATGTCCATTCAATTGTTCAGTTAAGGTTTCAATCAACTCTAAACCAAAAGAATTGTCGCGGCTAGGAGTTTTCCATTGTCCATTGTCTGAATAAGTGAATTCCACAAAATTCTTCAAACCTTCATTCATTTTGACTGTGATTTTAGGTTGATTTACCTCTGTGAATGCATACTTTATTGAGTTTGAAAGTAATTCGTTAAAAATTAATGCAATCGGAACAATCGGATTTAGTCCCAAATCTTCTACCTTACAATGAATGTCCAATTCAATTTTTTTATCGACCTGCACCGTTCGAATCATGTCGTTAGCAAGTGTTGTGAAATAATCTTTCAAATCAATTTTTGAAAAATCTTCTGTTTGGTAAATTTTTTCGTGAATCAAAGACATTGCTAGCACCCGATTGATGGATTCTGTGAATTTTTTTAGTTCTTCTTTGTCATTAATATCGCGACTTTGTAAACGCAAAAGACTCACAATTACCTGTAAATTATTTTTTACACGGTGGTGAATTTCTTTTAAGAGTACTGTTTTTTCATCATTCTGCTGTTTGATGACATCAAATTGTTCCTCTAAATATTTTTGTGAATTTTTTATTTCTAATTCTGCCTCTTTATTAGTTGTAATGTTTTGCCAACTTAAATAAAAAATGATAGCGAAACAAATTAAAAAATTTAAAGCAAAAGCATTAATTTGCATTTGATTTAGTTGTTTAATCAAAAATATTTGGTCGTTGTAAAAAAAGATAAAGAACACAGTAATTGAAATGGCATGGGTAAAAGTAATAATTGCTCCCCATTTTTTTCCTAATGTCATAAAACTTAGCATGGAACTAACAACCATCCAAAGGCTATCCACAATTCTAGGTCGTTTTGTCATAAAAAACAAGGTGAAAATACACAAACTTGCACC
>CAZHLZ010000112.1:0-10358 GCA_964532475.1 uncultured Chitinophaga sp. | reverse complement strand
AACAATCAGGATATACTTTTATTCCTAATGTCTTGCGATCGAAGTAATCTAAATCGAATGAAATGATTAGCGAACCAAATATAATTTTATGTTTAGACATAGTAATCATTTGAATTTCAGTTTAGCTACTTTTAAACCGTCTTCCATCATTTGGTCGATTTTTTCAAATGAAAATGTAATATCATATTTCGTTTTTATTTCAAAAAAGTAATCATCAATCGCAATTCGAATTTGACCTTCTACATCTGATTTATTTTGCCAATCCACCATTAAAGCACCACCTTCATAAACAATTGAACGTAGTAAGTTATCAATATCCTCAGCAATTTCCGCAGAAATATCTTGTTTATTTTCAAGTTCTTGTTTAAAGATGTCAGTAATTAAATTGTATAATGCAATTCCATTTTCATTGTCTTTCAAGTTTTCAGGAATATTGTCTTTTTGGCCATTCAAAAAGGAATTTTCAAATTCTTTGGCTTTCGATAAATATTCGGCTTCATTGATTCGCTGTTGATGGTAATCTTCAATAACTTCTTTTATCAACCTTGACAATTTTTTATAGAAAATAGGGTCTTCATCCATTTTAACATTGATGGCCTTAATTGTTCTACTAGCAATGTGATCTGCCTTTGCAGCTTTACTTACTAATTTTTCTACTTCTGCCTCCCTTTGTTCTTTGTCAAAAATATTTACCAATTCTGTGACTTTCAACACTTCCCCTTCTGTTGTAATGTGCTTATCTATGAGTTTTTGTACTTGTGGCTCATATTCTTTGTAATCAATATCATCTGAATATCTTCTTTTTACAGAAATACGAAGAGCTAAAAAGAATTTTGCATCTTTCTTGTACTTATCGATTAGTGTTTCATCGGTGCGAGTAGAAAATTCATAACTGGATAATGCCATCTTCAAAATACGGGCATATATCGAAACTTTTTCGTAGAAAGAATGTCTCAATGCCTCATCAGAAAGTAATTCTTCATAAGCTGGCTCATCGTATTTGTTTTTGATGGATTTGAATAAATCCCATAATTCAGAGTGAGCTTGAGGTAGTTTTTTTATTTCATCTCCAATATTAGTCCAGGTTCCTTCGATGTCTTCAGCATCAAATGAATTTGAACCTGAATACGTTTCTAATGCATTATGCAGGTTTTCTAAATTACCGAAGTAATCAATGATATAACCGTAGTCCTTACCCGGATAAAGTCTGTTTACTCGCGCAATTGCTTGTAGTAAGGTATGTTCTTTCAATGGCCTTGTTAAGTACAAAACAATATTTCTAGGTGCATCAAAACCAGTCAATAATTTATCAACTACAATGATGATTTCTGGTTTATCTTGTTTTTTGAAGGATGATATTACCGTTTTTTCATATTTTTCTTGAGTACCATATTTATCAATCCTAGCCTTTAAAAAAGCTTTCACTTTATTATCTGAAACTTCAAAAGCATCTTCTTCATCTTCTCTTGAATCATTTGCTGAAATAATGACATCGGACTTTACTTTACCAATTTCATCTAAGTATTCTTTGTATCGAATGGCAGTTGCTTTGTTTGGCGCAACTAGTTGCCCTTTAAATCCTGTTTTTTGAAAATTGGTAACATAATGCTCTGAAATATCCCAAGCTCGTGCATAAATTACTTGGTCTGCTTTGTTTAAAATATTTTTTGAACTGTACTTGCGTTTTAAAGCTGCTTTTCCATACTTTGTAAGGGGTTCAGAAACTTTGTCGAAGTAATTATCTAATGGTTTTTCATTTACTTCAATTAAATTATGACGGCCTTCATACAAAAGTGGAACAACTGCACCGTCCTCAACTGCGTCATTGATGGAATAAACGTCGATTAAACCACCAAACTTGGAAGCTGTACTTTTCTCCTTTTTCATCAATGGCGTTCCTGTAAATGCGAGAAAACAAGCATTTGGAAAAATCTTTTGCATTTTAACGTTGAATGTTCCATATTGACTTCTATGCCCTTCATCAATTAGAACGTAAATATCAGGCGAAGAAAAGCCTTCTTTTACTTGGTTTACAGCAGCTTCGAATTTGTGTATTAAGGTGGTAATTACATTGTCTCCTTTGCCTTTTAGTAATTTCACCAAATCATTTCCTGTTTGAGCATTGGAAACAGGGACTTGACATTTGCGAAATGTTTCTGTGATTTGATCATCTAAATCGATGCGGTCAGTTACCAAGATTATTTTGGGATTTGAAGCGCGTTGCTGTGTTGCAATCATTTGTGCCAACATCACCATGGTTAAGGATTTTCCTGAACCTTGCGTGTGCCAAATAACACCTCCTTTATGTTTACCCGAATCGTCTGTTTTAGCAATGCGATTCAATGTGCTTTTTATAGCAAAATACTGTTGATAACGAGCAATTTTCTTTATCCCTTCATCGTATAAAGTAAAATTGAAAATGATGTCTAACAAACGGCTTGGTTGACAAAAGCTAAAAAGCATTTTATCTTGTTCTGTGATGGTTTGTTCTTCTTTTTCTAAATTTTCAAAATATTCAATTACACTGTTAAAGCGTTCTTTGAATAAAACAGAACGGTCATCGTTGGGTAAACTTTTGTTTTTAATGTCGCGAATGTGTTCATTCCATAAACGTTCTTCTTCTTTTGTTTTAAATAGCTCTTTCCAAAAACTCCAAAACTCTTTTGATGTTGCAGTTGTGGCGTATTTAGCAGAATTTGTAGCAAGTGCTAATGTTAAATTGGAATATAAGTACAAACTTCTAATACCATCTTCTTGTTGATTGCGCAGGTGTTGTTCAATTGCTTTTTCAACTGGTTCTTTTATTTTAGGACTTTTACATTCAATCACTACCATCGGAATACCGTTTATAAATAAAACGATATCTGGGCGATAGGTGTCTGATCTTTCCGAACGCAATACGCTAAATTCTTCGGAGATATGAAACACATTGTTTTCAGGGTTTTGCCAATCAATGTATTTGAATGAAAAGGATTTTTTGTCTTCTAATACCTTTTGTTCAAAGCTTTTGCCCAAGGTGATGAGTTCATAAAAATGTTTGTTTGCGTTTACAAAACCCTCATTAATAGGTAAATCTCTTAAAGCTAAAATAGCATTATTGATATTAGCCTCTGAAAATTCAAATTCTTTCTGCTTGTACTCAATTTTATTGATTTTTTTGAGCTGTTTTTTTAGAATTTCTTCTAACAATACATTAGAAGTACGACCACTACGAGCATCTAAAGCTTCCGTTGGTGAGAGGTATTTCCATCCCAAATTCATCAACAGTTTAAGTGCTGGAATTTGAGAAATATGGTCTTCTATGAATGAGGGAGTTTGCATAGGGAAAATTATTCGTCTGTTTCTGCTTCAAATGATTTCATTAAATCAATATTTTGTTTTATCATTGAAATTACAATCATAAACCTAGGATCACCCAAAAATTCCGTTAATTGAACCTCTAATTCTTTAGAGTCTTTTATTGTAATCCAATCCGTAGTTGCAGTTTGAAATGCTCTTATTTCAATATTATAATATTTGTCAATTGGTTGTTTTATCTCTATTAAACGATAAAAATATTCATTTTTAGTTGTAGGTGAACTTAAGGTCAAATTAATTACCTTATGACCTTCCCCGTATGTTCCTGAAGAAATAACCAAAGAAAATATCCCATCATTAATAAATTCTTTGTTTAATTGCTGAGACAATTCATTCAGTATTTCTTCTGCTGATTTCTCAGTTTGAGAATTTTGGTTTTGTTTATACTTTGATAAAAAATCAGTCATAATTATTATATTTTAAATTTAAATTTAATTGGAAGATGATCCGAGTATTTGGGATCTATTTTATTTTTAGTAAACAAAGAATGTAAAATATTATTTTTATCATCTTTAATTTCACCAATAATTTCAAGAGGTTCGTTTTCATCATATAAATCAAATAATTCTTTTCTAAAAAATAACCCATCAATCATATTCCAATGATATTCATGAGGAATTCTCAAATCTTTCCTAGAATAGTAGTATGTACCTGAAGGTTTGCTACTATGCGAATGATTTAATTTAAAACTACCGAAGGCTGATAACATAGGGTTTACAAAAAAATTACATTTATTTATTTTTCTTGGAAAAGGTTTTGAGACATCGATGGCAAAAAGACCTAAACTACTTGTGAAAAATTTCTCTAAGGGATTTGAGTTAAAATCTCCAAAAATGATAGAACCTACTAGACGATTTTTTAATCTTTTTTCAGTTTCTTCAATAAATTCTCTATACTTAGTTGATGAAGACAATCTTGCATCTTCATCTTGTAAAAATAATTTCGAAGGAAAATGACATCCAAAAATTAGATAATTACTTCCATCTTTATCTAACCGACAAACCAACATTTCACCATTACCATACTCTGTAATTTTAATAATTTTAATAGGTTTTTTTGAGTATATTTTTAAATATGCTGATGTTTTAGTAAAATTATTTGTTTTTTCAGCACTTCCTCTAAATGTCATAGAACAATTATTTAAGAAAAATGAATCATCAATATTTGTTTCTGCAAGCAATAGAATATCTGGTGATTCGGTGGAAATCATATTAATTAAGGCGTCTCCAATATCAGCTTCTGATTTATTTTTTATATTCCAAAATAAAAATTTCATATTTATTAATTTAATTTACCCTAATTTCTCCTGTTAACAATTTCTGCATCAAACCTTTTTTTTGTGACTCTAAGCTTTTCAGTTTTTCTTCTATTGCTTTTAATTCTTGATTAGCGGTTTCTAAAATTTTAGCAATTGCTTCTTGCTCTTCTATAGAAGGGTATGGCAATTTTAAAGTTGCAAAATCTTTAAAGCTAATTTGTTTACCATCTCTGATTCCATATATGATGGTATTCAAGCGATTAATAAAAGTTTCTGTTTTAAAATAGACTTTGTAAAAGGTTTTTGATATTGGAATTATTTCTTTTAAAATAGTGTATGCTGGACTTACAATTCCTTCGTGTTCTGAATATTCAATACCCCCCTGAAATGAACGTAAACTTATTACATAATCTCCAACTTCAACTTTTTTATAAGTCCCTAAAGAGCTTTCATCATATTTAATATCAATATTACCCATACTTCTAGGGATTACCCCACGATCTTGAGTTGCAGATAAAATTTCTAAATTTCCATTATGTGTTTTGTCTGTATTGCTTATAAATATTTTATCCGCTTTTAACTCAATAAATTTACCTTCAAACCCTTTCAATCTCTTTTTACCCGTAAGCAACTGCTGGGCTAAACCTTTGTTACGTTTTTTTGTTTCTTCAATTAATGTTTTGGTAGTTGAAATGGCTTCATCCCATGCAGAGAGAATGGAGGCGATTTTTTGTTGTTCAGGAAGAGGTGGTATTGGTATTCTTAAAGACTTAATAATATCAGCTGATAAATTCCCTTGCCCACCTTGTAAGTATTTACTTATAATAGTTGATTTTAGATTAATCAGATAATTTAATATGTAGGTTTTATCAAACTCTGTAATTATGCATAAAATGGCTTGATTAATTGCTCCATTAATTTGTGAAATAGAAACTTCGCCACTATTTGCACCATATAAAGCGTATAAAATGTCGCCAGTTGATACTAATTTCGCTGAAGAATTATTTAATCCTTTTTCGGAAATAAACAATTCTGTTTTATTTTTATTTATCTCACCAGATCTTATAAAAGGAATCTCACCACCATAATATTCTCTATTAGATGTGACTGGTGTACCTCCAGAATAAAATTTCGCGAATGAATTGAACTTTTTAACTTCCCATTCTTCTGGAATAAGTCCAACTGCAGTTTTTTTATATCCCTTTTTAACCTTTTCTATTTCAAGTGTATTTTCCATTTTAATCAAGGATAAAAATCGTTTTTAATTGTTCAAATAATTTCCCCATATCTTGTTTTCCATATCCATTTTGTTTGAATATATCTTGAGAAGGTAATTCGTCTTTTATGGTATCAACATACTCTTGTAAGTTCGTTTTTATTATTTCGGGAGTTACAAATTTAATATCAGCTGGTAATAAAAATACCATTCTGAAAATATCGTATTTGTGTTTGTCAATATCTCTTTGTTTAACATCTTGCCCTTCTAATTTACGCTTTTTATTATCCAAATACGCATAGGCTTTTAAGCAAATAATGGCTTCGATGTTGGCATAGTGTACTTCGTCTTCAACAAAACTATGTTCAATGGTATAGTTGTAATACTCTTCGTTAAGCAAAATTGCCGAAAGGTTGGAAACTCCTTCAATGGTTGGAATAGGTGTTAGATGAAATTCACCATCGTGTGGAATCAAATCAGGAATTTTGGAAAACAACTCAATTTGTTTCGGAAATGTTTTGTTTGCCGGTTCACAAAAGCGGTAACAATTTCGTTTTTCTTCTTGAATTTGCTTGATGCTGTATTCTCCTTCTTTGATGAATTTCCAGAACTCTACAAAAAACTCAGGTGTTAACGCTTCAATGATTAAAACCATGTCAATATCATCGGTTGCTCTAGGTACAAAGCCTTCATTTTCTATCAGAAAATCACACGCAGTACCTCCAATTATCAGGTATGAATCCGAATAATCTTTAAAAAACGCTTTAAATGTATCTAAACCAACTACCATACATAATTCAATAAGTGCTCTAAAGCTGTATCCGTTCGTTCATCTTGACTATCGTCTTTCATACTCAAATACAAAGAAATTGGATCTACTGCAAAATTATCTGTTTGCAATAATTCAGTAAATAAAGCTGGATTGTATTTCCAAACTTCTATTCGGAATTCTCCTTCTCTATCATTTGCATGGTCCAGTTTTCCTGATTTTTCTAAACCATAAAAAATCGTTTTATCTATGGCTATACTTCTTTGACGACTTGGATTCATGTCGCTGTATTCACTTAAAGCAGTATAATTTGCTTGAATATAGCTAATTTCTTCAGGAAGTCTATCCACGTAAACAACTTTTAAAATTGGGTTGGAAAGTAAGGGTTCTGCTTGGAGCCACAATTCTCTTCGATCAGCTATAAAGCTAATCATTTTATCTTTTCCCTGTTCAATTGGTTCACACAAACCATGTTGTATCAACTCTTCAACTGCTTTTGATATCCCCATTGTGGAATACGAAAAATGTTTTGCCAAGTCTCGTTGGTTATGCTGCTCGAAACAGAATTTTTGCGTTTTATCGAGTAAGTACCATAACACCATCACTTGAGCAGATGGTGAGATTTTATCTTTTTTTTGCCTTTTGGCATAGAACTTTTCGTTTAAATCGAGTAAGAAAAAAGGCAAGAATAGTTGTTTGCCCGGAACAATAAATTGAATTCTTTTGTCAATTAAACGTTTTCGCTGAAAAGCTTCAATTTCATTTAAAACCAGTGCTGATTTACAATTTAATTTTTCTTGAATCAGTTCTTGGTGTTTTGACATTTGCTTAATGCTTACCTCATCTTCTTCAATTGGTTTTAATAGAATTAAAGGTTCGTTAAACAAACTGATTTTATAAAAAGTATACATTTCACCCATATAAAAAGGCAAAGTAGAAGTCAATTCCTTTGAATTGATAGATGAAAAAGTGATTGAATCACCCAATGTTTCTTGTATGTATGCTTTTAACTGTTCCATTTTCTAAGTTAGTAAACTTGTTTTTGCTATAATAAACTAATTAGGTTTATTGTGCAATATTAAGTTTATTGATTTGATTTTCAAAATTTTCACTCAATTATTTTATTATTTTTAAAAAGTAAATGTTCATTATACTGACAATAACCCAGTTGATTTGTGAGAAGCTGGGTATTTCCGATTTTAAAATCTCCTACATTTCTGTGATGATGACCGTAAATCCAAAAATCAATTTTTGATTCTTCAATAAATTTTTCCAATTCAACTGCAAACGCCTCATTTATTGGGCTATTTTTATATTCATCAGGATAATTCATAAATGTAGGTACGTGATGTGTTACTACAAGTAATTTTTCTTGATATTCTGATTGTGTACTTTGCATGATGAAATCTAAACTTTCTTTATGTAATTCGTTATATTTTAAATAAGAAAATCTTTTGTTTCCATCTTTTATTAAGTGAAAGTCATTCAGACTATTTTCAATATGCCATGCTTTTTCAAAACTGATATTTGTCCATAAAGTAGAAAAAACGATTTTGAAATTGGCATGTTTTACCCATGTATTATTGACTAAAAATACATTTTCACGAATAGCTTCCTTAAACTGACCTTGTTTTTCATTCAAGTCAAAATGATAATATTCATGATTACCAGGAATCCAATATACAAATTTGAAATGTTCAGAAACATAATCTAGAAAATCTTCATGAAGATGTATTCTACCAAATGGAATTATGTCTCCCGCAAGAATTAATATATCCCCAACAGGAATGATCGGGTTTTCATCAATAAACAATTTGTTTGTTGGAAACTCCAAATGTAAATCAGAAACATATTGAATAGTCATATCAAAAGCCTAACTCGGTTAAATACTCTTCCATTTTTTTCTCTACCTCGCTCAACTTTGTTTTTAAAGTTTTGATTTCGTCTTGCGTAGCTTTTATATCAATTTGTTCCTCCTCCTCAAAAGTGTCTACATAACGAGGAATGTTTAAATTGTATTCATTCTCTTCTAAATCACTTACAGTTGCTCTGTAAGCAAATTTTGCTTCAACTACTTCTCCTTTTTCTGAAGATAAAGGTTTTGCGGATTGGAATGATTTATAGGTCTCAATTATTTTTGAAATATCAGATTCTCTTAAGCGATTTTGATTTTTACCTCCTTCAAAGCCTTGACTTGCATCAATAAATAGCACATCTTTGTTAGTGCCTTTCGCACGATTAAAAATTAAAATACATGCTGGAATTCCTGTACCATAAAACAAATTAGCAGGTAAACCGACAACAGCTTCTAACAAATTTTCTTTTATTAATTGTGCACGAATTTTACCTTCGCTACTACCTCTAAACAAAGCGCCATGAGGCATAATTACTCCAACACGACCAATATCTTCATAAGTAGTTTCAATCATGTGACTAATAAAAGCATAATCTCCTTTACTTTTTGGAGGAACCCCACGATGAAAACGGTTGTATTGATCATGAAGTGCATTTTCTGCTCCCCATTTATCTAAGGAAAATGGAGGATTGGCAGCTACAATGTGAAATTTCATTAATTGGTCTCCTTCTAAAAGACGAGGACTATTAATAGTATCACCCCATTCGATGTTTGCATTATCTATCTCATGTAAAAACATGTTCATGCGAGCTAATGCCCAAGTGCTTCCATTTACTTCTTGCCCATAAATTGAAAAATTGTTGCTTCCAACTTCTTTTGCCAATTTAATTAATAAGGAACCTGAACCAGCTGTTGGGTCACATAAGCGATTACCTGCTTGCGGATTTAACAATTTTGCCAATAAAGTTGAGACCTCCCCTGGGGTGTAAAACTCTCCAGATTTTTTAACTTCATCCCCAGCAAACATAGAAATTAGGAATTCATAAGCATCACCAATCACATCGTTTTCTGCCAAATGTGATGGTTGTAAATCCATAGCAGAAAAATCAACCAATAAGTTTTTTAAACGACGATTGCGGTCTTTTGTTTGACCTAAGTTGGATTCGGAATTGAAGTCAATATTTCTGAATACACGTTCCAATTTTGATCTATTTGCATCCTCCAGGTTTTCTAATGCAATATTTATTAATTCTCCTAAGTTAGGTTCATTTCTGTTTTCGAATAAATATTCAAAGGTTGCATTTACTGGAACTTGGAAACGTTCGTTACTAAGAGCTCGTTCTACACGAACAGAATCATTGTTGTATTTTTCGTTGTAAACAGCTCTTTTGTCTTTCCAAACATCAGATACATATTTTACAAAAAGCATCGTTAACACATAATCTTTGTATTGACCGCTACTTAATACACCACGAAATGTATCACATGATTTCCAAACGATTTGATTGATTTCTTTTTGGGTGATTTTTTTTATTTCCATTAAATTTGATTTTTAAGTAAATTATTTAGTGTGCCCTCAAATAATTTTTTCTTTTCTGAAATGATTTGATTTGATAAGGCCACATCTTCTATGTGTTTTGCTTTTAAGTCTGCAATTTTTTGCTGGATTTCTAATGGAGGGATATTAAAAATTAAAGCTTCCAATTGAGGTTTACGAATAGATTGGATGGAGCTTCCTGCTCCTAATTGCTGATATATATATTGATACCTTATGGAATTCAAAACAGTGGTTAAATAATCAGGAAGAATAAAATTAGTATTCAATTTTATTACAAAAAATGTTGACGATGCAATTGCGGCACCGAATTCCTTTTTGTATGTCCAAGCGAAATTGCGTGTACCT
>CAZHLZ010000111.1:5419-10367 GCA_964532475.1 uncultured Chitinophaga sp. | reverse complement strand
TTAGTTCCAAATTCCGTTGTTTAGCCCTAAATAATCCATATTCTCGTCTTTCCTTTTCGATGTATCTATATACATCTTCAAAGAAAACACTTCGAAACTGAATCATTTATGACTTTTTCAGCAGCCCCTAAATAAACATTCAATATTATTTCTTAGAAAAATAAGCAGTTAACTTTTTGCTAAACTCGGCATAAAAAGAAATAAAGACCAAAAAAGCAAGTGGAATTATTGGCGTCAAATATCTTTCTTCATTTAATCTTTGAACAAAAGAGAGGTAAAACAAACTTAAAATTATTCCAAGAGCCAGTACTTGTTGAGGTTTTATTTTTTTTGTAAAGAGACTGAGTAAACTTGAAAGATAAAGTGTACATAATAAAAGAACGGACATATATCTTCCTATTTCCATGAAAATATTTCCTCTAAAACTAATTTGGAAAATGAATAAGTTCAGATGTGAACTGAGCATAAGTTTTTTAAGACTTTTAAAAGGTGTCAAGAAATAATAATCAAATTTATTTTCATCTTTTATCGATTTAATTGTATTATCAACTTGCATATGGAACTCCTTTTCTCCTTTGAAATCACCTTTAAGTCTCTTATACTTTGACAAATTTAGTTTTTGATACTGCTTCAATTCATGAAATTTGATAAAAATTGGTTTCACTTTTCGATGAAATTTTTCTGGAACATTTATTAATGCTTTATCCAAATAATTTGTCGTAGTATCGTACGCAAGAACAAAAATTGTACTATGAAATTTTGCACCGTCATGTTCCCAAATACGAAATAAATTTGTCATTTTTTCATGACTGGGACGATAAAGAGAATTATTTGTGTTTGAATAAATGGGATGAATCCCCATCCATTCCCCAGCAATTGCATACGTTCTAATGTTCCAAAGAATAAATGGAAGAAAAGCTAATAACATAAAAACTGCTTGTTTTTTCCTCCTTTTCAAGATAATAAATATAATAAAAAGAAGGACAAAAAGTAGTAATTGAGGTCTGATTAAAATTAAAAAAGAAGCGGATAAACTAAATTTAATCGCCGATTCTTCTGGATTATTGAGCAATTTCAAAAAGAAATAAAATGATAATAAAGTAAAAAATGGCGTTATACTTTCCGTGATTGTAAAATACATAAATCCGCTAAAACAAGGTAGAAGCGCATAAATAAAGGTAAAATAAAGGTTTTGTTTGTCATTGATCTTTAAAAGAAATGCACATCTTGAAATCAGAATAATAGAAAAGAAAAAGAATAAAATTTGACACACTTTCATCGCAAGCCAGACTTTCGTTCCAAAAATCAACTTCAATGTAAGGTAATACAATCCAAAACCAGGAGGCCTTAAGAAATAGGAAGTAATTCCAGTAGAACTATCCTTCCAGCTTGATTTAAGCAATAAGTTTTCAGCTGGACGAATATAACTTGCTTCATCTGCACTTGAAATTAGGTTCGCATGCTTAGAATTCGGATAATGAAGTACATATTGGTTTAATTCTTGCCAAAAAACTGCAAGAAAAGTTCCAAGCAAAGCAATAAAAAATACCTTTTTTTTAAGCAAAAGTGGGTAAATTAACCGCTTCAACGGCAATAATCTCAGGTGCTACTTTTTTTACAGCATCCTCAAGACCAGCCTTTAAGGTCATCAAACTCATTGAGCAATCACTGCAAGCACCAAGTAATCTTACCTTTGCAACCCCTTCATCAGTAATTTCTACCAATTCCATGTCTCCTCCATCGTCTTTTAAAAATGGTCTTAATTGTTCTAGACACATATTTATTTTAACGCTTAATTCTTCTTTGTTAAGATTCATACCGATTCTTGTTTAGTCTGTGATTTGCTTATTTTTTTGATACGCAATGCATTTATTTCTGAAACAAATTTTTCAACAAGTTGTTCAAAAGCTATAGCGGTTGGCGTATTATCTTGGAAAACTGCAGGACGACCTACATCTCCGGATTCTCTGACGCTTTGAACCAAAGGAATATGTCCTAGGAACGTTTCTCCCATTCCTTCAGCTAAATTTTTCGCACCATCACGACCGAAAATATAATATTTATTTTCTGGCAATTCAGCAGGAGTAAACCAAGCCATATTTTCAACTAAACCAACAATAGGAACATTGATATTTTCAAGCTTGAACATATTCACACCTTTACGAGCATCTGCCAAAGCTACTTCTTGCGGAGTAGAGACGATTACAGCACCATCTAATGGAACAGTTTGAACTAATGAAAGATGAATGTCTCCGGTTCCTGGAGGTAAATCAATCAAAAGGTAATCTAGTTCACCCCAATAAGCATCAGTAAACATTTGAGTTAAGGCTTTTGCAGCCATTGGACCACGCCAAACAACAGCATTATCTTGCTCAGTAAAAAATCCTATGGAAAGAAGCTTGATACCATAACTCATGACTGGATTAATTTTGGGAGTTCCATCTACATCAATCATGGTCGGTCTTTCTGCAACCACATCAAACATGGTTGGCATGGAAGGACCATAAATATCAGCATCAACAATACCTACTTTATAACCAGCTTTTGCAAGTCCACCGGCTAGATTAGCTGTGATGGTAGATTTTCCAACTCCACCTTTCCCAGAAGCAATTGCAATGATATTTTTTACCTCAGGTAAAATTTTTCTTCTGACATTCAAAGAATCAGTTGGAATTGGTTTTACAGTAGTTTCCAATTTGATATCTTTACCAAACGCACTTTTAAGTTGATATTCAACCAATTCTTGCATCCTTTTTCTCGCATGAAGCGCAGGATTTGTAATTAGTACAGTTGTTGAAATCTGCTCATCGGAAAACTCAATATTTTCAACTAAATTTTGAGAAACAATGTCTTTTTTTAATTCTGGTTCTTGAACGTTTCCTAAAACAGACAAGATATTTTCTCTATTAATTTCCATTTTTACTTAGGAATTTACCTTTTTAGTTCCTTTGACAGACTTAATTGATTTTGCCATTAAATCTATAATAACTTTTTCAAAACCTTCATCTCTACTTCTAAAAACGTAGGTTATTCCATCAATTACTTTTTGTCCATATACATGAAACGATTTGTGCTCAAGTCCTACAGTTTTTGGTGCAGATTTTTCACCATCAACTTTCAAAATACGCTCATACATAATGAAATCAGGTTCATTCACTAAATATTTAATTTGGTAAAAGCTTAAGCCAGAAAGACGTTTTTTCTCAGAGGAAACCATTTCACGATCATCTCCCCAATCATCAATTATCATGTGAAAATTTGGTCCTACTATTAATTCCCATTTAAAATCATCTTCAGCGTGAATAATTTCAGGACGAGTTGAAGCACCGATATTAGCTGTTTCATCAGGTAGCATCAGTGTTGCAGGAATATCATAATCCTTTAGTGAGAAACCTTTGAATTCATATAATTCTTCATCTTCTAATTCAAGGGATTCGGAATTTTCACTACCTTTGCAATTGTAAAAAAAGATACTTGCTATCACAAATAATCCGAGTACGTATTTGTTTTTCATCAGAATAATTTTATATTTCAGTCAATTACTTGAAATTTCAACTACAAAAATATAAAATATTATTCACAATAGTGTAATTTAAAAAGAAAATGAACTTTTTTGAAAAAAAAATGTTTAATTGCTATTATGGGAGCTTATAAGATTAAAGATTTAGAAAATTTAACAGGAATAAAAGCGCACACGATTCGAATTTGGGAGAAAAGATACGGGATTTTAAAACCAGAACGCACTGATACTCAAATTAGAAAATACGACGATGAGGAATTAACCTTACTATTGAATATATCCTTACTCAATAAAAACGGATATAAAATCTCTCGAATTGCAGACATGTCGCACGATGACATTCGAAAAAAAATAAGTACTAAAATTGAAAATAGCGAGGACAGTTTTCATGAAAGTTTACTTTTAGCTTTAATTGAACTTAATGAGGGATTATTTAATGAAACGTTTCAAGGAATTATTGATGAAATTGGATTGGAATTAACATTTAAAAATCACCTCATCCCATTTCTTGAGAAAATTGGTGTAATGTGGCTTTTAGGTACAATAAATCCAGCGCAAGAACATTTTGTCTCCAATTTGATTCGACAAAAGCTAATTTCTGAAATCGATAAATTACCATTGGTTTCAGGTGAAAAATCAGCATTATTATTTCTTCCTGAGCATGAAAACCATGAGATTAGTCTGTTGTTTTACGCCTACGTTTTGAGAAAAAACAAAATTTACACGTGTTATTTGGGACAATTACTTCCTTATGACTCGCTATTGAGATCAATTGAAAAAGTGAAACCAAACATTTTAGTAACTTCTTGGGTTGCAGCAACAGATGTTGATTTTTTAAATTCGTATTTTAAAAATTTAGTGAGAGATATTTCACCAGAAATTGAGATTTACTCTGGAGGAAATCAAATGATACACTTGAAAGAGAATTGTAATGACCGAATAAATTTGATTCGTTCCAGTGATGATTTAAAAAAAATTATTGACTAGATTTAGTATTTTTTAATCGCAATTTGTTGTTTGCAATTAATACTCCAACAATCACAAGTAACATGGATGCAATTTGGTAAAGATTGATACTTTCCTTAAACCAAAAGCCAATCACAACAGCCACAATTGGTATTAGGTAAGTTACGCTACTTGCAAAAATTGTAGATGACATTGCGATAATTTTATTAAATAAGATCAATGCGAGCGCAGTGCCCACGATACTTAAAATTGCAATAAAAAATAATCCTTCGTAAGTATTGGGATTGTTTTGAATCACATTTATTGTATCAGTTTTAAAATTAGCAATTAATCCTGGAATCAATAAAATCCCAAAAGACAAAGAAGTGATTTCTAAGGATTTAAAATTAGATAATTTGTGTTTTATGGTGTTCAATGACATTCCGTAAAGAAAGGTTGCCAAAACAATTGCAAAAATATGAT
>CAZHLZ010000111.1:0-5409 GCA_964532475.1 uncultured Chitinophaga sp. | reverse complement strand
ACCAGAATTAGTTAAACTTTGACCAGCAATCATTAAAAAAACGATTCCAACAAAGGCCACCAAGACTCCAACAAATTGATTTCCAGTTAGTTTTTGCTTGAAAACAATTCCCCCTATCAGTAGAGTAAAAATTGGTGTAAAACTATTTAACATTCCTGCGTATCCACTTGAAAGTTCTGTTTCAGCATAGGTAAATAAAAACGCAGGAATAAAATTTCCGCAAAACCCAACTATTGCAAGAAAACCTAGCTGCTTCAAGTTTTTTATTTTTCTTAAAGAATAAATTGTTACCGGAAGTAAAACCAAAGAAGCGATAATCATCCTTAAAGACGCAACTTGTGAATCAGAAAAAATTTTCTGTCCATCAACCGTTTCCATTCCTCTTTTCATCAAAATGAATGAACTTCCCCAAATGAATGCAAGCAAAATTAGCAAGAAAATTGGCAGTAATTTTTTCAATTTATTTTTTATTGGCCTCAAAAATAGTTAAAACTATGCACTTTACTGCATTTCCCTTTAGGTTCTAAAAATTTTGCCACGAATTACACGGATTTACACTAATAAATTAGCGTATATCCTCGTAATTTTTGGCAAAAATCATGTTTTATGGCTTTTAACTTTGAAGACCTTTAGTCTTCCTGACCAAATCTATGGACTTTAAGTCCAAATTGATTCAGTTAAATGCCTGATTATTAACTCACCAAATTACTTTCCTTGCCAAAACGTTTGTAAGAAATAATTATGGAAATAGCAGCAAAACTTAACATTACTCCAAAACTAAGGGCTAACAAAGGAAGTTCTAAAGTTCCTGCAATAAGTTCTTTGGTTGCCAACACAACATTAATAATTGGAATGCACGCGGTTTGTAAATTTAATTCGATACCCGGCAAAAATCCTACCATTGCCGGCAACACAATTATTGCATTCATCGGAGCAATAATACTTTGTGCCTCCTTAAATGTTTTGGCATAAACCGCAATAGGAATCATCACTCCAGCGAAAAACACGATGAGAGGAATTAGAATTAAATAGAACAAGAAAATAAATTTTAGAGTTAAAATTTGATGAATAATTTCTAAAATTTTCGGTTCCTTGATGACATCAAAAACTTCGATGGTGAGAAAAATCCCTAACATGGTAAAACTTGCAGCTAATAATCCTGATAAGACCACGACTCCCATTTTTCCAATTAAAATTTGCCATCTTGACACTGGAGTGGTTAGCAAGGTTTCTAAGGTTCCTCGTTCCTTTTCACCTGTAAATAAGTCAATTGCAGGATACATGCATCCCATAAATCCAAATGCAATGAACAAATAAGGCAAAAATCCACCAACCAATTTCCCAATGGTTTCTTTGTCACTAGCAACATTTTGATAGGAGATTTTGATAGGATTTAATTGCGTTTCGCTTACATTCAACTTTTTGTAACGTTCAGTTCGCGCTTGTTGATTAATCGCTTCTACAAAACTCTCAGCGCGCTCGTTCATTCCAATTTCAGTAGCATTGTAATAAACTTTCAAATTAGCCACTGAGGTGGAATCAGAAATTTGAGCGTAGTTTTCAGGAACGTAAAATGCAAATTGAATGCTATCTTTACTTACTAATTTTTTAAGTTCAAAACTATCTTTTACGGGAATCAAGGTTCGTTTTCCAAGAATTTTTGGAATTGCATTAAATTGTTCAATAAATAAGGTTGAATTTCCTTCATTTACAAAACCAATATTTACATTTTTTGTGCTTGCATTTTGAGAAAAACTCTCAGAAATTTTAAAAAACACTGTCATTATGATTGGAAAAATTAGAATTGGAATCACAATCATCATCAACACAGTTCTTCGATCTCGAAGTGTATCTTTTAATTCTTTTTTAAATATTGTAAAAATCATTTTTGCTCTTGTTGATTGATTAAATAAATAAATTCGCTGGTAAGGTTTTCTGTTTTCATTCCATTCTTAAAATTCTCAAACGTATCATTAAAAATTATTTTCCCTTTGTGGATAATCGCTAAATCATCACAAAGTAAATCAACTTCTGACATAATATGGCTTGAAAAAATTACTGTTTTACCTTCCTCTTTGCAATCGCGAATTAGCTTGATGATGTTTGCGGAAGTAATTACATCTAATCCACTAGTTGGCTCATCAAAAACAATGACTTCTGGTTCATGAATCATTGTGCGACAAATAGACACTTTTTGCTTCATACCAGTACTTAATTTCCCGATACGTTTATCTTGGAAATCATGCATATTCAATAAATCGTACAAATATTTTTTTCGAGCCTCAAATTTTTCTTTAGGCACGTGGTACAAATCAGCGAAATATTTAATTAATTCATTTGGTGTTAGTCGTGCATAAAGTCCTGATGAACCCGTTAAAAATCCAATTTTTTTCCGCGCTTCATTTGGATTTTCCACCACATCGATCCCGGCAATTTTTATGGAACCTTTCGTAGGACTAAAAAGTGTTGAAATCATCCGCATGGTTGTTGTTTTTCCAGCACCATTAGGCCCTAGTAAAGAAAAAATTCTACCAGGCTTGCATTCAAAGCTAATATTATCAACAGCTAAGGCAATTTTATCCTTGGTTGCATATTCTTTTTGAAGTTTTTTAGTCAGCGTAAATTCTTTTGTGAGATTTTCAACTTGAATCATTGTAAAATATTTGTGCGAAAGTAAGTATTTTATGGATTCAAAGTAACTAAATAAGAAAAAATAAAACTATGGAAAAACGACTTTTATTGATTTTTGAAAATAAAATTTCAAAAAAAAAGCAGAATTTTCATTCTGCCTTCATTTTGGTTTTTTGGTTATAATTATTCTCTCAAGGTACATTTCCATTCTGTACCGTAACTTCCATCTGCCTTAATAGCGTGAACCATTACATAATTTTCGTCTCTGTAATAATCAACTGCGAATTTTTTACCAACTCCATCAACTACGTCAAAAATGAATCCGCCAACTTGAGTGTCTTCGAAATCATAATAATCAGTAACTGTAAATACGTTCCATTTCCATTCTCCAGTTGTTTTGTCTTTTGAACTAAATTGCACATCTAAGACTTTTGTATTTGCCGTGTTGCACTTGAACATAATTGAAAATGTACTTCCATCATAAACGATGTACTGTTGTGCTTTTGAAGTAAATGATACCCCTAGGAATAATACTGCTAAAAAAAATAGTTTTTTCATGTTAATTAATTTTTATTGTTTTTAAAATGTTAAAAAAGATTAAATGTTCTTTCGAGAATGGACAACACAATAAGCGTGCCAAGAAAAAAAACAAAGTTATTATAGCGCCTGACTGCGGTTTTAATGCAAGTAATATCAAAAGTTTAATTATTATACTATTTTCCCAAAATCAATATTGATATTGTATTAGCGAAAAGAAACTAAGAAATTTCCAAAATAATGAGTATATTTGACCTAATACTGAAAATTATTGTGCTCAAACATCTATTAAGATGTGTTTAAAATTGAAATTTATTCTTAAAAGTAAATTCCCCTTCTATTCCTTATCTCACAATAATCTCATTAAACAAGGAGAAATAAATGGAAAACAAGGAGGAAAAAGCAAAAACGTTAAAGAAAAAATACATTCCAACGGCAGAATTTTACAGTCAAATTATTGACAGTTTACAGGATTATTCTATCTTCACATTAGACAAAGATTTAAACATAAATAGCTGGAGTTCAGGTTCGACCAAAATATTCGGCTACGAAACAGAAGAAGTTTTGGGCAAGTCCTTCGAAATTATTTTCACACAAGAAGATTTAAAAAGTGGCATTCCAAAACGAGAAATAGAAACCTCCTTGGAGGAAGGACGAGCAAGCGACAATCGCTGGCATGTTACCAAAGACAATAAGCGATTTTATGCTTACGGATTGGTTTTTCCACTAACAGGATTAAATGGTGAATTATTGGGCTATGTCAAAATTTTACGCGATTTAACAGAAAGAAAACAATCAGAAGATGCAATAAAAAATTATGTTCGAGAATTGGAAGACTTGAATACACACAAAGAAAGTGTTCTTGCTATTTTGTCTCATGATTTAAGAAGTCCCTTGTCGGCCATCATTGGTACGGCAAAATATTTAAAAGAAAATTTCCACAAAATGAAGCCTGAAGTAATTCAGGAAATGTTGGATTTATTATACAAATCATCTACAGATGAATTGGAAATGTTAGACTACTTAGTTGAATGGGCAAGAATCAAATATGCCTCCGATGTATTTTCTCCTGAAAAAATAAAATTAACAGACTACATCAACAAGGTGTTTGAAACATTAAGTGATTCTGCTTCAATCAACACCATCAATTTACATCACGACGTGGAGTCCGATACATCCGTATTTGCAGATGGGAAAATGTTAATTTCCATTATTCAAAACATTGTTTCTAATGCCATAAAACATACAGAAAGTGGTGGGAACATTTCAATATCAGCAAAATACAAAAATGACAAAATCATTGTGCAAATCAAGGATAATGGAGTTGGCATGTCGCATGAAATCATGGAGAAATTGTTTACACCACAAATGAAAACCCTATCTGAATCACGTAAGAAAAATAAGGGCGCCGGAATAGGATTACTTTTGGTAAAAGGTTTTTTGGAGAAAAATGGAGGTGAAATCTGGGTAGAAAGTGTTGAAGGAGAAGGTTCTTCCTTTTATTTTACCTTGCCTGTGGAAAAGCCACCATTTAAAATTGGGAGTTCAGATGATATTGTTTTGGATGAAAGTGTTTGAAAATTGTAAATTTGTCGGAAAAATAAATTCATTTTTAATAATATGTCACCAACTTTTTTTAAAACGCAAGATGATTTTCGCAATTGGCTAGAAAATAATCACCTTGTAAGCAAAGAATTAATTGTTGGGTTTTATAAAGTTGGCACGGGTAAACCGTCCATGACTTGGCCGCAATCTGTTGATCAAGCACTATGTTTTGGTTGGATTGATGGTGTTCGGCGGACAGTTGATGAAAATTCTTATTGCATTCGTTTTACACCCCGCAGAAAAACAAGTATTTGGAGTGCAATAAATGTTAAAAAAGTGGAAGAATTAACTAAATCTGGATTAATGAAAGCTGAGGGTTTGAGAGCTTTTTCGTTCCTTGATGAAAAAAAATCATTGATTTATTCGCACAAAACCCAAATTGCTGTTTTGGATTTGAAACTAGAAAATCAATTTAAATCTAATCAAGCTGCATGGAATTTTTTCAATAAACAAGCGCCTTCCTACAAAAAAGTAAGCATTCACTGGATCATGAGTGCGAAGCAGGAAAAAACAAAAATTTCGCGTTTAGAGAAGTTAATTATGGCATGCGAACAAGGAAAAAGGTTAGGGTAATTTTGCATTTTTATCATGGGAGGATTTTTGAGCAAAAAGCTTAGACGTTGATAATCAGTGACA
>CAZHLZ010000110.1:0-10411 GCA_964532475.1 uncultured Chitinophaga sp. | reverse complement strand
AACGACCATCATGCATGTATGGGTAGGTTAAAGCAACATTTCTCAAGGATGGAACTTTAAATTTACCATTGTCATTTGCACTTAAAGTAATTTTCCCTCTTCCTAAATCCGAAAAAATGGAATCCAAACCATTGTTTTGGTAAGAAAAATCGGTGAATAATGGCTCTTTATGACAACTAGCACATTTAACTTGAAATAGGGCTAAACCATCCATTTCGTCATCAGTTAGGCTAATGTTTCCTTTTCTATATTCGTCGTATTTAGAATTTGATGAAACAATCATCGCCATATATTGCGTCAATGCACGTAAAAAAGCTTGGTCGTTCACATTGTCGATGCCATAAAGTTTCTTGAAAAGATATTTATAGTTGGAATTTGCATTCAACTTATTTACGATATTCGCCATTGATTCATTCATTTCAACTGGATTCGTAAGTGGCGCAACAGAAAATACTTCAATATGATTCACGCCACCGTCCCACATAAAAGATGGATACCAAGCAAGATTTGTGATTGAAGGTGAATTTCTATTTCCATGCAAACCATTCACACCCAAACTGAATTTCACATTGTGATCGGCAAATGCGTGTCCTTGTGCGTGACAGCTTGCGCAAGAAATCGTGCCATCACTACTTAAGTTAGGATCATAAAATAATTTTCTTCCGAGTTCAAATCTATCTTTAGACAAATCATTATTTGCAAATTTATAAACCGGTTCCGGAAAATAATTTGGATATTCAAATTTCAACTCTTCAAACGGGGTAATTTCCGCTTCCTTTTTACAAGCAAAAAGAAGTAATGAGAATAAGAAATATGCAATTTTTTTCATCTGTTAAATAATAAGTTTTATAATAACAATAACTGAAAATATTTTTTTCCAATTAATTATTGAAAAAACCGCCACCACAAGATGACGGTTTAATTTTTTGCTTACTTATTCCACTAAATGAGAAAAAGAAATACCTGAATAAAAATCTGTTGCCATCAATTTTGCTAATTCACCTGGCATCATAATCATACTGGTACCAGCACAACTTCCTGAATTACACCAAGTCATAGCTGTATTAACATTAAAATGAATTTGACTGTTTTTATCTGCAGTAACTGTTAAATTATTTGAAGAGAATGACACCGTTTTTTTTGTTACCACATTAAATGTTCCTTTATATCCACCTAAATGAAAAGCAAAATCGCCCATTGCAGCGTTTGGAGATTGTCCTTCAGCTTTAATCATAATGTAACCAGAATTCCAACTCCAAAACATATTATTGGTAGTAGATAATGCACCTGTTTGTGCACCTGAACAATTTCTTAAACTATCTACACCCATGGTATATTCCATTTCAGTGTATTCTCCTTCAGGAATTGAACCCAAGTTTAAAGTTCCACTTGCGTTGTTAGATAAATCAACTAAAAAATAACTTTCTGGATGAACAAACCAAGTTCCATCAGCTTTCTTTAGCTTGAAATTCGAAATATAGTATTTGTATGTTGAAAAAGTCATGGTGTCGCCATTCATTGGGTGAATGTATTGTGTATTCAGTTTGAAAGTATCTGAACTCATACCCCAATGGTGTTTCAAATTAATAGAAACTGTTCCGTTTCCAGTGTGATCATGATCGTGATCTGGTTCCACATCCTCTTTTTTACATGCTGTTAAAGAAACAGCAAGGATTGACATTGCTAAAATTGTTTTATTAAATATTGCTTTCATTTTTTGTATTTTTTAAATTATTTTAATTTTTTATTGTGGTAAACATACCACTGTGATTTCTTTAATTTCATGATTCCCATCATGATCTTTTTCTACATCAATTTTTAATTTAACCTGCGTTGTGTCTGTCACATTATTGACCCAGTGTTCATGAAAATTATATGAACTTGCATGCGACGGATAAGTGCTTGAATGTAAAATAGCATTTGTTGTTAGATTTGTGAAGGTCACAGAATACCCATGCATTTCAGCATTTCCAGAAACCGTTCCTTCAAAATGAACCTCCTGATTATATGCAATTGTGTCATTACTTGTAGGTTCACTGATCGCAATCGTGGCATTTACGACTGTTGGTTCTTCCTCCTTTTTACATGATATCAAAGCAAAAAACAAACTTGTGCTTAGAATTATAAATGAACTTATTTTTTTCATTTTCTTTTAGATTTTTGATTAATAAAATAATTTAATGCAAGGCGAAAAGAATTCTTTTGCTTTACATATCCTTCGTTTAATTGTTGATTTACAGGAAAAAACACATTCAAGTTGAAGCCAAAATTCTTATAAATCGCAAATAGATTCACTTGTGAATTGAAAATTGCTCCCCCGTTAAATGTATCTTCAGACTTTTTTCCGTTTTTGATGTCTTCCCAATTGAAATTGTAATTTACCCCGATTTGAGGCACAATCTTTAGATTATCATTTACAACCCACCTATAAAACAGCATATTTGAAGTTGAAAAAGCATTTCCAAATTGATACAAATACTTATTTTCTGTCTTTACGGTGAAACTTGTTTCATTTTGAAATCCATAAGATCGATACTGAATGGAATAATTCAAATTGGAAATAAAATCAAAAGAACCCGTTCCTGGCAACATATTGATTTCCGCAAATCCTAGTTTATAAAATACTCCTAGGGGAAATTTCACTCCAAGTCCAAATGTACCACTTTGCTTGAATTTCTTGGTCAAACTATCTGTATTATCTACAAAAACATAATTAAATAATAATACAGGATCGCCAAGTCCATCGATGGTCAAAGTCGAACTTGAATCCTTCTTCACATTATAAATGTAAGGAATTGTTGCCAATACTTGAAACTTAGGTGAAATTCTGTATCTCCCAAAAATTTCTGTTGAGGAAAATGTTGCTCCGAATCAAAACGAGAACTCAAAGCGTGAATTTCTCTACTTTCAAAATTTTTGATAGAGCTACGTAAACCAATAAAATGATGCTTACTTGATGGCAACAAACCCATTGAAAATGAACTTGATGCACAGCCACAAATATCGCATGCATTTACAAATGTTACCTGAGCCATAAAAAAGCACAGTAACAGACTAAATTTTGTCATGCTAAAAAATTGATTATTAATAAATTGACGCTCGAGTTGCAAAATTCATCATTACGGATGTTTTTACATTAAGCTCAAAACTCTTAATAATCAAACAATTGGAGGCCTAAAAACTGAATTAGATTCTTTTCTCGAGAAAGAAAATTTGTAAAAGAAAGTTGCTTTTTCAGTACTTTTTTCTTGAAAAATTTGATAATCGAAGGTCAATAATTGAGGCAACATTTCAATCTTTTCAATTTTTTGAAATGGATTAGACTTTGAATTATGATTTTGCTCTTTTTCTTCTAACTTCTTCAATTGTTTTGATAAATAACATTGTCCATCACAATTCATCATTGGTTTTGCTTTGTTTTCACATTTTTCGGCGGCAATTTCCTGCTGATTGATATAAAACCAAGTTTGCCATGTAAAAGATGCTAAATCCTTTGCAAGAAAACAAGAAATTACGACTATGGAAACAATAATTTTCAAAACTTAGTGCAAAAATACTAAAATTAGTCAATACAAATTATGATATTTATCAGATTATTTTTCTATTATTTCAAAAAAAAATAATAAAGTAAGAAAATGTGGAATGATTAACACAAATGGTATTTTGTTTTTTGTTGGAGTTTTAATTGTCTAACGTTTTTCAAATAGGTAAAGGCGCCTTTTCAAACAAGATCGTTTTGGTGTTTTTGTTAAAATGGTGTTATGCTTTTGTGCCTAATTAGTTGTTTTTTTGCCAACAGTCAATATTTAAATGTATTCCATTTTGTCCAAGTCTCGTCATCTCTTGTGGATGGAATTCCATCCCGCACTGTTGGTCAAATTCATAAAGCATCCAAAACAAAATTTTATCTCTTGTCACACCAAGTTTTTCAAGGTCAATAAATTTTGGCTCTAAAATATCAAGGAATAAATTGATAAAATCATAATACTCATCGCATTCACCTTCATCTATAGAGTATGTCCATAAAACAAAAGGGTTACTGTCATTTTCTAAATCAACCTTCATTGGTTCTATCCCTAGAAGTAATGTGATATTATTATACATTTCGAGTGTGCCGTCGGTGTCAATATGGAGTCTATAATATTTCATTTAATCCAAATTATTGTAGAATTCAATTCCGCCAATTCTTTTGTCCTTCAATAAATCAATAATTATTGTTCCCAAAGTTTCATGTTCCAAAATAATATTTTCTTCAAACTGCCATTCGGCACCGTCTTGATTAGCATTTGAACTGTCAACAAATTGATAATAAGCTTTATTTTTCCATTTTCCTTTAACAGAATTTGTCAAACCAATTATTAAATCTTGTCTCTCTGGTTTGTGTTTCTTGATAAAGCTTATGATTTCATTTATGTTCGGTTTATTATTCATAGTGTATTCTGACTAACGCTTTTATAAAAATTTGTTTTTCAATTGTTTATGACTTGTAAAAATACACATTATTTTCTTTTTTTTTTGAATTGTCAAAACTTCTCGTTAGCCTCGCTACTCAACTGTCTAGCCATAGAAGGTGGATTCTGACTAAAGTCCTTATACGCCCAACTCCATTTCGACAAGCCTTCCAATTCTAGAAAGATTACTGAAACTTCGTAGCGTATATTTTTCAAATATAGTATTTTTTTATTACATTCAAAATCTCAGAAACAAACAGGAATATGCAGTAAAAAAAATAATTAGTTGCTTATATCTTACTTTTAACATCTTTGAAAAACCAGATAAGACCAGAGCAAATTACTGTGATGAAAGCTATTCCTTCAGGTTCCGCAAATAATCTTCATTCTTAATCATGATAGCAAGCTGGGAATATATATTTTCTGCTAATTTCACACTGATATCTAATTGTTTATCTGCATATTTCATCTCCAAGGAATCATAATTATTGAAGGTGATAATTACAGCGTATTTTTCAACCTCGTCTTCTCTTTCAACTCCATAAAACCCAACTTTGTAGTCAAAACAGATTTTCATGAAATTTTCAAAAAAACTCAACTCATTACTTTCTTTTAATTTATTGTCAATTGTTCTCGTTACGAATCCACTATTACCTTCTTGCCCTTGAATTTCTATAATTCGTTCACAAAAAAGAGTTCTATTAATGTTTGGCTCAAATTTTTTCATTGGTAAGCAAGTTTTGGAATTGATTAGTAATGGTTTGTGAAAAGGTGTACTTTGTCGATTACCAAACAAAGCCGTCTACCTGCTTATAGCTTATTTTTAATTTCTTTCAATTTTTACTAATCCCTGTCTTGTTGCTAAATACAAATTCCCCTCATTGTCAAACATCATTGTTGATATATAAGAAGTGGGGAGGTCTGAATTTTCATTGTGATAATTTTCCCAACTATCTTTTAAGTCATACCTAACTAAACCTGCTCTGTCTGTCGAAATCCAAAGTACTTTTTCATTTCTGTCGTAAAGTACACAGTTTGTATGATTAAATGGCATTCCTGAATTGTCTGTCGTAAATTGTTTAAAAGTTCCGTCTGCATAAAGGATCGCAATTCCTTCGTCATTATTTACTTTTTGTTTATCTTTTCTGTCAAACTCATAAAGAGAAAAGTAGAGATTGCCATTTTCATCTTCGTCCATTGATGTAATACATTTTCCTTTTAAAACAGTTGTCGTATTTTCAAAGTTTGTTATCACATTGTTTTCATCAATCATTGCTGTACCGCTAAAAGTTCCAATCCAAATTCTATTTTTTCTATCTCTTTTTGCAAATGTTACTCTATTTGAGGGCAATAATTTGAATTTACCTTTATTTATGTTTGTCCATATTCCGTCTTTGTATATTGTCAAACCCTCATCAGAACAGAAAAATACTTCACCAGTCTTTGGATTGTTTAAAATTTTATATGCTCCATCAATTCCTATTTCTGTCGAGTCGTATTTTGTCCATTTAGTATTATCAAAACTATAGATGTTGTTTTTTCCATAAACCCACTTAACATTATTGTTGTCACTTGCTAATGCATGATAGTCAAAATATTCTCCTTTATCTGTAATGTTTTGTTCAGCATTTTTAAATTCCTTCCCATCAAAAGTTACTAAACCTTCGTCCACCGTAAGCCAAATTAATCCGTTCTTGTCTACTGTGATATCGTCATTTAAATTATTTGGCAGGTTCGAGTTGCTCGTATTCCAAAAAGTAATTTTGTATCGTTTCAAATTTTCGTTTTTGTAATCGTATGTTTTATTATAAATCTCTGGACTGGTGGGTTTATCAAACGATTTCTTGAAAGCAGTCATATCTACTTGTTCAATTTGACCTGATATTTTATTGTCCTTAATTACAAAAATTAAATTAATTGAAGATTTTTCTTCTAACTTACCATTTGTAATGGCTGGTTTCCATTTTTTGAACTTGTTAAGTTCTTTAATAATTTTTAATGTAATTGCATTCTTTGATTGGTCTGTATGACTTAATACACAAGCGCGCCCATTTGAATTAACAAGAACTTGAAATTTTACAGAACCTTGTATCCCATTTACGTTTAACTCCATATTTAGTTTTTCTTGTAGTTTTGAAAAACCTTCTTCATCATAACCAGCCTTCACATCACCACAGTCAAGACAGAATTTCTCAGTATTACAATTGTTTAATTTTACGGGAAACAGGTTCTGCGCATTCAAATTCAATGTAATTGCTGTTAAAAAAAATAAAATCGTTTTTTTCATTGTTGTGGTTCTTTAAGGTATTTGATAATAAATTTCTGTAAATCGAATCTCTCAAGGTAATTTCAGCCAGGCATTCTCACGAAACCAAGTTTGAAAATCTACATCAAACAGCTCTTTGTGCTAATAAATCGTTCTTCCTCGCAAAAGCTTTCCCAAGCTTAGATCTTTAGATTCTTAATACAATTTCGGGAATTTTCCTGGTTCTGCTTCATGCATGATTGCCAAGACTTTTTCAACCACATCATCAATGCTTGGTTTTGAAAAATAATCTCCATCTGTACCGTAAGGAGGACGATGATCTTTTGCGCTTAAAGTCGCAGGTGCAGAATCCAAGTGGAAATATGCTTTTTGTTCTACCAAAATTTTATCCAACATGTATGCAGTTGCGCCTGAACTAACATCCTCATCTACAATCAATAAACGATTCGTTTTTTGTAAAGATTTGGATATTTCGTGGTTGATATCAAATGGAATTAATGTTTGAGCATCAATCAATTCAACTGAAACATTCATTTCTGCTAAAATTTCAACTGCTTGCACACAAAGATTAAAGGTTGAACCATACGAAACCAAGGTCAAATCAGTACCAGCTTTTACAATTTCAGGAATTCCAAGTGCAGTTTTAAATTCACCGCTATTAATTGGTTTTCTTTCCTTCGTTCTGTATCCATTTAATGGTTCAATAACCAATGCTGGCTCATCTCCTTCTAATAAAGTATTGTAAAATCCAGCAGCTTTCGTCATGTTTCGTGGTACACAAACGTAAATCCCTCGAATTGAATTAATTATCATTCCCATCGGAGAACCAGAATGCCAAATCCCCTCCAAGCGATGTCCACGAGTGGAAATGATTAAAGGTGCTTTTTGTCCACCTTTAGTTCTGTATTGAACAGTAGCTAAATCGTCAGACATGACTTGAATTGCGTACAATAAATAATCCAAGTATTGAATTTCAGCAATTGGACGTAGTCCTCTCATTGCCATCCCAATACCTTGACCAACAATCGTACATTCTCTAATTCCAACATCGGAAACACGAAGTTCACCGAAAATTTCTTGCATGCCTTCCAAACTTTGGTTCACACCACCGATTTTTCCAGCATCTTCACCAAATATTAAGGTTTGAGGATATTTTTCAAAAATTGCTTTAAAATTATCTCTCAAAATCAAACGACCATCTTCCATTTTTGTTTCCGCATCGTAAACTGGGTCCACAGCAGCTATTTTTACTGCATTAAATGCTGATTCTGAATGTAAATGTGAGCTATATCTTGCTTCGTTTTGTTTGATTTTATTAGAAATCCAAGACGATAAAATTAGTTTAGACTGAATGTTTTCAGAAGAAATTTTTCTCAATACCTTTCTAGCTGAACCAAAAATATCTTTACGAATTGGATCCATTGCCTTTTGCAAAGTTTGGATTTCATTTTGAACAAAATCCACTTGAGTACTTTCTACTTTTATTTGTTCTAAAAGTGAAATTAATTCATTCAAATCTACTTTTAACTCATCCGTAAATGCTTTCCAAGCAGCGCTTTTGGAACTACGAACTTCATTTTTTGCTTCTTGTTCTAAAGTCTCTAAATCTGATTCAATCGCAAGTTTTTCGCCATCGGCATCAAAAGCTAAAATCCATTCTTTGAATTTATTGATACAATCGAATTCTGCTTCCCATTTCAATCTTTCTTCGGATTTATATCGCTCGTGTGAGCCGGAAGTTGAATGACCTTGCGGTTGATTTACTTCTTTCACGTGCACCAAAACTGGAACATGCTCTTCTCTAGCAATTTTCACAGCTTTTTCGTAGGTTTCAATTAGGTGAACATAATCCCAACCTTTTGTGGTAAAAATTTCGTAACCAGGCTTATCCTTTGTGCGTTGCATTCCAGCTAAAGCTTCAGAAATACTACCTTTCGTTGTTTGTTTTTCTCTTGGGACAGAAATTCCATAGCCATCATCCCAAACAGACATTACCATTGGAACTTGCAATACTCCTGCAGCATTGATCGTTTCCCAAAATGGACCTTCTGAAGTGGAAGCGTCACCAATTGTTCCAAAGGCAACTTCATTTCCTCCGTTTGTGAATTTCTTAAATTCTTCTAAATCCTTTAAAGTTGGATGATTTCTGTATATTTTTGAAGCTTGTGCTAATCCTAATAATCGAGGCATTTGTCCTGCTGTTGGAGAAATATCTGCAGAGGAATTTTTTTGATTCATCAAATTTTTCCATTCCCCGTGGGCATCCAAATTACGAGTTCCATAATGTCCTCCCATTTGTCTTCCAGCTGACATTGGCTCAATAATTTCATCTGTATGTGCGTACAAACCAGCAAAATATTGTTGAATTGTCAATTGTTCGATTGCCAACATGATTGTCTGATCTCGGTAATAACCTGAACGAAAGTCACCGTTTCTGAATTGTTTTGCCAATGCAATTTGAGCCAATTCTTTTCCGTCACCAAAAATTCCAAATTTAGCTTTCCCCGAAAGAACTTCTCGTCTTCCTAAAAGTGATGCTTCACGAGATAAACATGCTAATTTATAGTCATTTAAAATTTCATGTTTAAATGTTTTGAAGTCAATTTTTGATTCCTCCATTGTTGCAGATTCTTTCGCCATACCTTGATATTGTTGTGCAAATATACTAAAAAAAGTAATTTTTATTAAGTCCTTGGGAATATATTTTTTAATTTTTGTCCCTTTTTCCGAAATACAAGTTTTAGCTTGGAATATACTTAAAAACTCTATTTTAAATCTAATTTCACAGGAGATCTCCACAATTAAAATCAAGCATAATTTCAATTTTCTTACAAAAAACCTTCTTTACTTTTCCTAATTCGAAGTTCATGTTAACAGGCTATTAACAATGTGCTATTCAAAAAATATAAAAAACGCAGTAAATCGAAAAAAAGAGCGACCTATATTTGCAATATGATAAACGTGAAATCTGTTCAAGCTTTAATCCACTTGGTTGACGACCCAGACAATCATGTATTTGAACATGTTCGCGATAAAATAAAATCCTACGGAAAAGACGCAATCCCTTTTCTCGAAAACTCATGGGAAAGTCAAGATTTCGGCTTATTATTTCAACATCGAATTGAAAACATCATCCATGAAATTCAATTTGAAGATGTGAAAAAAGACCTGAGGCTTTGGAAAAATTCACTCGAAAAGGACTTATTGAAAGCAGCGATTATCATTGCCAAATTTCAATATCCTGGCTTGGATGAAAACTTTGTTCTGGCAGAAATTGACAAAATAAAAAAGGCTATTTGGCTTGAAATTAACGAAAATCAAACTGCTTTTGAGAAAATTAAGATTTTCAACAAGGTTTTTTATGAAATGCAGCATTTCAGAGGAAATACAAAATCTTTTCACTCACCGCTAAACTCCTTCATAAACACCGTTTTAGAAACTCGAAAAGGAAATCCTTTAAGTTTAAGTTTGATTTACAGTTACATTGCTCAAGAGTTAGGAATTCCAGTTTTCGGTGTTAATCTTCCAAATCACTTTTGTTTGTGTTATATGGATGAAAATCAAACACAAAAACACTTGGATGAAAAAAACAAGTATGGTGTTTTATTCTACATAAATACCTATTCGAAGGGAACAATTTTTAATGAGAATGATATCAAACAATTCCTTTTGCAACTCAAAGTTAATCCTGAAC
>CAZHLZ010000109.1:0-10512 GCA_964532475.1 uncultured Chitinophaga sp. | reverse complement strand
CTGCTGTATCTAATGTTTGGTATTAATTAGGGGGAAAGTCACCGACATGCATTTATTGATATGCAAATGTAGTTGCTTCATCCTCGGGCATAAAAAACAAATAGCCACTATCTACATAAATTGTTAATTTTTTCAACATAATTTCAATTTTTATTTTTCTAAATCACTTTTTGTTTTGATTGCTTTTTGACCAACAATTACAGCACAAACACCCGAAATGATGTCAATAATTGTTTTAATTGTTGGTTTTGAATCTACAAGTCCGCTTTGTGATACAAGTACACATGTTGCACCTACTACGGTTGCTATTTGTCCGTCTCTTCTGTTTCTTGGAGAGCTTTCGGCTGGGATTTTTTCTAGTAATGTCATACTATTAATTTTTGTGGGTTTAAATAATTACCTTGCTTGTTTTTCACCGTAAAATGTAGGTGTGGTCCAGTAGATGCTCCAGTAGATCCAACGTAGCCAATTGTTTGACCGATTTTCACTGAATCATTCAAATCTACATTGTAGCCTGAAAGGTGTGCAAAACCAAGTCTAAAACCGTCTTTTCTTTGAATAACTAGGGAGTTACCACCAAGAGCGTTGTAATATTTAGATACAACTTTTCCGCTCGCTGGTGCTTTAATTGGTGTTCCTGTTGGTGCAGCTATATCAATTCCGTTGTGAAATTTGATACCTCCTGTAATTGGGTGAACTCGATTTCCAAAAGGTGAAGTAAGTCTTCCATTTACAGGTGCTAAAAGCTTGTTTTTTAGCAAGAAATGAAATACCACAACTATAAAAATCACAATTAAAATGATATAGATATGGTTGTGGTATTTTTTCATTGTTCTAGTTTTGATTTAATCAATTCTTTATTCCTGTAAATGACAATCAAAAGTCCCAAAACAACCGCTATAATTAGCAACTGTTGTAAGGTTAATGCTTCGATTTGTTTTTGAATTGTCATCGACTGAATAATTTAAGTTGTTTACCTACTTTGCTTTTTTTTTTGAAGTAGCTTTTTTCTTAACTACTTTCTTTTTTACAGTTTTTGGCTTTCTTTTCACCACATCGTACCCATGAGGTAAACGATAACCTGATTTTTTCAAATCTGCTTTTACAGTTGCAGAAGTAACACGTTTTTTTGTCGGAGTTGCCATAAATTACTTTTTAATTTGTTTCCAAGCTGCCTTGATGTTTTTTGCTTTTCCTGACTTCACAAGTGAAGCTGCTTTTTTTGAGTTTACTGCAAATTTTGCACGTGCCGCTTTTTGCTTTGCACTTACTGGAGATTTTTTCTTTGTTGCCATCGTTTTTCGATTAATGATTATACAATTTTTGCCCAATCAGTTAAACTATTCAAAACAGAAGTACTAGAGCTTGCTGTCATGAACGTTTTCCAGTCTGTCCAACTTATTTGAGTTCTTCCTGTTAAGCCTTTTACTGCTTTTTCTGTTTTTGAACCAAAAATACCGTCTTCTTTAAGTTTTGTAAGGTTTTTTGGAGTTGCATAACGTTCATTGTACAAATATTGAAGCCATTGTACCTGTTTACCTTTAGAACCATTCTTCAAAATGGTTGAATCTCCCAAATCTTTCAACCCTGTACTGGTTGAATTTGTACTAGTTCCGCCACCTGTTGAAAGTGGATATTCGTCTGCTCCTGAACCATCAGAAGGCTTGAAAAACTTTACATAAATGTAAATCACAAGAAAAACAACGACAACGAATAAAATCATTTTCGTTTGTTTCGACATTGGTTTTGATTTTGCTGCCATAATTAAGCGGTTTTAGTTTGTTTTAAGTCTTTTTCTAGCATCGTATGCAATTTTGAAGTATAAAGTGGATCAGTTGCATAACCAGCTTTTTTGATTTCCTCAATAAATCTAAATGGATCATTTGGAAATTTTAAGGCTTGTTTGTATCGTTTGTTTTTGTGAAAAAACTTTGCGTATCCTACAAGTCCTTCATAAGGCGTTGCCCAAGTCGCGAACCCGTCAGTTATTGTAATGTATTGACCATTAACAAATTCTTTGGTTGGCATTGCCACGGAGCTTTGACCTTTTGTGGATTTTATTCCCCCGAAATTGTTGTATTTCGTAAGTAAAGAACTTTTTCCCCAGCCAGTCTCTAAAGCTGTTTGTACTAAAATGGCTCTCCAAGGAATACCATATTCAGCTCCTACCTTTCTTGCCATTGGTTCAATCCAGTTGTACCAATCGGATTTTGGTGTTTTTCCTCTGTATTTAAAAGGCTTCCTGTCTTCAATGCTAATATCCATAATTTTAAAAATTTGTCTCCACAAAACGAGAGCTATCATTGTAAAAATGATTATTAATAATATTTGTTTTGTTGCCTTGTCATTCACTTTTTCTTAGAGTTTCGGACAAAAACTATAATTGATAATACGGCAGGAACTAGCAAGGAAATAATCCTTACAACGCTTTCAACTGATGTTAAAGAAATTGTCCAGCCAGCTCCTGTCATAATTAACATTTGTAATATTGGGTGATCGTTATTCATTCGATTTTGCGTAATTGTTTTCATACATTTCTTTTAATTTCTTGTTAACATAAAATGTGACAACTGTACTTACAATAGCAACCAAGGCAACGAATAACAAAGCTTTACCATAGTTTTGTGTTGGAATTGTGGTTATCATTTTAAAATCTTTTAGAAATTCCTCGAACTTTCAAAATGTTGTTCAATTTGGATATTTCAGATTCAGACAAATCGCCTTTTATCCAGCCTTTTAAATCTTCATCCTCAATCATTCCAAAAAAGTTTGTGGAAGCGGTTCTAACTCCGAAAGCCATTTCAAGCTTTAAAAAGTCAACGTCGTTTCTCAATTGCTCAAAAGCATTATAAACATCTTCGGTATATGTTCCACCGCCATCCATAGCTCTAAAAAGATAATCAGCGAGTTTTTTGTATTTCTCCTCATCATACGTTTGTTTGATTCCGTTGGATTTAAGTTTTGAAATTTCAGATTGATTTTGTAATGTTTTACCAACACCATTTAAAAAACCTTTAATTTTATTACGTGAAATCCAAACAATAATAAGGATTACGATAATCAACAAGAGTTTTTCTCGTGGTTCAAGCTTATTCCAAAAATCAAATACCGATTTCATTTTATACTTTTTTAGATAGTTTAGACATGGCAACAATGAATGCTCCAGCCAACATCACACCCACAATCAATAAAACAATTGTGTCTGTGTTTATTTTTGTTTCTAATTGAACGTCCATTTCTAAGCTGTTTTTGTTTGTTTAGTCATACCCAAAGCAAAAATTACCAAGATCATCAGAACCAATAATGCGAATGCAATTTTTATGGTTCTTTGTCTTTTCGCTTCCTCTTCTGCTGGAGTTAATGCAGGATTTGTATTTGCTCCAGCTCCGTTGTTTGGAATTTAGAATAATTGGAAACCAAGTTTCATTACTTCCTGTATTAGTCACCTGAGCCATGGAAGTATCAACTTGATACTTTCCTTCTGGACGTGGTGTTGAAACAGCTTCAACAACATTTTTAGAGACTACGCTTAAGTCTATTTCTTGTAGATTATCCATCTGTTATTTTTTAGAAGATTTTTTTAATTTCTTTGCTACTGCAATTGCGATAGCCAAAAACAAAATGATTGCAATAATCAAGATGATCATGTTACGCTGCTTATTGTCGTCAACAGCTTTTGTTGTTTCGGCTGCTGCCTTATCAACAGCAATTGCCGCTTCACTTT
This sequence comes from uncultured Chitinophaga sp., assembly GCA_964532475.1. Classification (GTDB taxonomy): domain Bacteria; phylum Bacteroidota; class Bacteroidia; order Flavobacteriales_D; family Crocinitomicaceae; genus M2408. The sequence goes on along the minus strand of CAZHLZ010000109.1, from coordinate 6,788 downwards.
GAGCTTTGACAATTACAGCAGTTGCCTCAGCATTAGCCTTAATTTCGTTTGCTTGAACGTCAATTCCTTTTACAGCAAGTAAACGAGCTTGTTCATCCACAGAAGCAATTGAAGCTAAATTGGATTCATACTCTTGTTGAAGCATTTTAATTTTTGCCTCCGCCGCTCGAACCACTCCCAAATGATAAGCTGCACGTTCATTTTTAAATGATCTATCTGCAATGCAAGCTTCACGTTTGCTTTTTAAAGTGTAATCACAAGTTCCTAAAGCCTGAGCATCACGCAACCAGTCAGCATGATTGGTTTGAGCTGTTGCTCTTTGAGTATTCAAGGTGGTAATTTCAGCCTGAATAGAAGCGTTTCTTGCTATTAATTCGTTTTTAGTTGCCATTTTTTCTATTTAAAGCGTAAAGAATTAGGATAATGACAAACAGAACAATTACCGCAATCATTATCATTTTTGGGTCTATTTTTCCGCCAGTAACCGCAGCCTGTTGGTCTGCATTTGCTTGTGCAATTTTTGCCTGTGCTTCAGCTAAAGCGATTTGTTTATCCATCCCTTTTCTATCCAAAGATTTTGCATAGTCAAAAACGGGACCAGCCAAAGCTCCAATACCTCCCCAAATTCCGCCTGTTACTGGTGTAGTTGCTATTTCAGCCATAATATATTGATTTAAAAAAAAAGCCGCCTTTATTCGGACGGCTTTATGAATATTCTTTTTTTTCGATTAATACATTACTGAACGTAATACTTCATCAGCTTTTTTGATGTTTCTCCAAAAACGTTGAGCTTTTGAATCCTGTGCACCAACTGAAATCGTCATCGTCAATTCAGTTCCAGCATTTACTTGAAACAAGAAAGCGTGTTCATCTGAAATCACAACAGGAAAACCTTGTTTCAAGAAGTCAACCTCTAACATGTCAGGGTTAAAGTTGCTCATTCCAATTTGCAATGGAGCTAAAGACAAATCTTTCACTTCATTCACGTCAAAGGCATTCATCCAAATCGTTTTGAACTTGTTGTCGTAATTTGAAGAATCTTTTGCTCCAGAAGAGATTATTTTTGACTTCATTTTGACACCTGTCAAACGTGTTGGGTTTTTTGCAATGTAACGCATCATTTGTTCCATTGTGATTGCATTATCCAAAGACGTACAAGTTACGTCAGTGATTACAGTTCCGTCAATCAACGGAGTTCCGCCAACACCACTAACAAAAGTCGCTTTTGATGGGTAAATTGATGGGTTCAACGCACGCATTGCAGTTGTTGAATCAATCAACGGGTACAATACCACAAAAGCATCACTTGCAGAAGCATTTGCAACTTTGAAAGCAATTTTTATCGCTTTATCACGTTCATCGATAAGGTTTTTTGTGTCTGTCTTTGCACCGAAAGAAAGATTTCTCGCCACCACGTCCAAAGCTTTTTGATTCGCAGTTAAAACCGTTGTAATTTCTCTATTTTTATCCATTTTTCTTTAATAAAAGGGGGTTAAACTTGTTTCTGTGGATTTGACACTTTTATAAGTGGATTATTTCCAACACTCAAAGGAGTTGACGTTGTGTCTTCCTCGTCATTTTTTGGAGCGAAATAACCTAAAGTTGTTCCGTCACTAGATTTTTGCTTTGCAACAACAATGAAAATGATTAATCCTGCAAGTAAGATTAAATTCAAGATTGCTAAAGTCTTAATTGGATTGTGTGGTTTTCCAGCCATGTTTCTAATTTTTTACTTTTTGATTGTGAAGCAAATATTTAGAATTTGTTTTTTATGGGTTGCCACAAATAGCCTTTTTACTAGGCTTTTAACCGTTTTTAAATTTATTTGACCGTTTTATTTTTTTTTCGCTTTACTATTTTAATCGAAAAAAAAACAAATCTAAATTTTAGCTCAATTATTATTTTCTTCATGTTTTAAATTTTACAAGCAAATATTTATAATTTGTTTTTTATGCGTTTTGGTTTCTGTTGGGATTTCTTTTTATTTAGTGGGATTTCTTGTTATTTAGTGGAATTATTGGGCATAAAAAAAAGCCACTTTAATTAAAAAGTGGCTTACTGGTGTAATTTAAACTTAAAGATTTATTGCTTTAATAAAGATTCAACAAAAACATAATTATCAATATTCAATCATCCTTCAAAGGTTCACCGTAAATTTCTTTAAATTTCTCAATAACTTTTGGAGGTAAAATTTTCATATTCTTACGATAGCCAACAGCTTGCAAATCATCAAAATAATGTACATTCATTAAGACACGTAAGGTTCTTGTGGAAAGTCCATACATCTGTGATAATTGAAATTTATTACAAGCTAGAGCCATTAGTTAAGTTTTATTGTGATGTTTTCATACTTATTTTTACTCTCAAAGACTTCCTCAAACGCTTCTTTAAAATCAGGAAAAAAATATTTCTTTTCATCGTAAAATTTTTCTCCAGTTTTAAAAATTGTGAGGTAATCAGCCATTTTAAGTAATTCCGTTGGCAAAGTAGATAAGTAATGAAAAACCAAGACAATATCTAAGTTCTTTTGTTTGGAATTGAGCAAATAACGCTTTTGTCTTTTATTAAGCTGCAAAGAAAAATAACGTGAAGCATCCTCGACCACGATCAAAGAATTTATACAATGTTGGTCAATTGCCATTTCCAAAGCATCGGTATCATCAGAAAAAGCACGGTACAAACCTTGCTTATGAAAAGGTATGTCTTCCAAATCCATTGCTGGAATTAATACATTTTCATCATCTGGACGATTGTGTGTTTTCATGTTTCGCCAAACAGGATTATCAAAAATATCAATGATTAGTTTTTTAGGCATTCGTGAAGCTCGAACCAGTTCTTTTGTAAAGTCTGTTTTTCCAGTCCCACGCTTGCCTACAATAATAATTATGTTATTAATGCGAGACATGACTATCACTATATTTTACATCAAGCATTTTGCACAACTGTTGATTTTCAGATTTCAACTTTGTGTTTTCAACGCTTATGATTGCGTTTTCTTTTTCTAAAATACGTTTCTTTTTAGAGATTTTCACTCTTAAGTACACAAATAAACATACGTGTACTATTAACATTACCCAAGCTGATGTACTCATTATGACATTAAAATTTTAGTAAGACGTTCAACAACTGATCCAGCATAGTTTGCCCAAAAGGCAGTAGCGGAACTCATTTTAAAATGTGTGTCCTCGCAGTAATCCGTTGCCATTACAATTAATCGATTTGTTTCTGCTGGTTTCGGGTGAATACCGCTTGACATATCATTTAATTTATTTTCAAAAACTTGCAATCTTTCAACAAGTTTTTTCTCCAATGGTGTAAGCTCAATTGTGGTGTAAGATTTGTTTCTAGCTGCTTTCATTTTTTTAAGCATTTTAGAACCACCAAAATCGGCACGAAGTTTAAAGAAAGTTGCAGAAGTTAAAACCATTGAATCAATTGAGTTCAATGTATGAACCAAGCCACGTGCGTTTTTGTCAGCATCGTAATCCTCTTCCTCATAAACTGGTTCTACCTGTGCTGGAGTCTTTGGAGCTTCAAACTCTTCAAACTCTTCCTCTTCAATTTCAGGAATTCGAGAAGCAAAATCAAACGAGTTTACCGCTGGTTTTACCTTTTCTTGAATTTCCTCTTTAATTTCGCTAGCTTCTGAAAGAATATCAGTTAAAAGGACACGTCCAGCCAGCTTTGAAATGTCTGCATTAGTCATTGTCTTGCGTTTCTTCTGTTAAGTACTTGTATTTTGCGAATACTGGAGAAATAGCGGAAATATTCTCTAAAGTTCTAGGGTTAAAATTACCAGTAGCCATTTTAACAGTTAGTTTTGATAATAAGCCGGGCAATACCGAACTAATTTCTGCATTTGTATCAATGGTACTTAGATCGATACCAAATTCCGTGAGTACAGTTCCGAAAATTTCGATTGTTGTTTTGATGTCGCTTTCCATATCGGCTACTTTCTTTGCCAACGCTGGAACTGTCATTTCTTGTTTCATAATTTATATTTGAAAAAATTAATAATTCTTTTTAAAAATTGGCGGAACTTTCAAAACCGCCAATTTCCTTTTTTTGATCCTACCTTTCGGCTACCTAACAAGCTTCGTTAAAGTCCTGTGTAAAATGCACCGCTCCAATTGAAAACGGTTGATTTTGTTAATGCAAGTTTATGAACCATTTCGGACCGTGTAACTGGTTCATTTTTTAATTTCTTAGCTCTATTTTCTGCAATGGCATCTACAATTAAACATTCATCATCTGAAAGCTCAATTAAAATTTCGTTTTCTGAAAGCTTCTTTGGAACTTCTTTTTCAATTATTTCAGCTGGTTTTTCGATTAATGCCAAATCAATTGCATTCGACATTACAATTTCAAGCATCACCTCATTTGAATTTGTTGCTTTATTAAACTCATCAATCTTTGCAGAAATTTCAGGATTCAACTCAAAGATCACTTCATTTTCATCTAAAACTACTGAATTGCTATTGTTTTCAGACGAAATCTTAGTTTGCAATTCAGAAATTTCAAGTAAAAGCCTTTTGTTTTCAGCTTGCAATTCAGAAATTTCAAGTTGAATTTCGTTGTTTTCAAGTGGAATTTCCTTAATTGAATTTGAAAGCAATGAAAAAAACAGTTCTTTCATTCCTTGACTTTCACCGAATTTCGTTTGAAATTTTTCAAGCATTTCATTTACTCCAGCGTGTTCATGCTCAGGAATGGTTAACGAATTTACTCGTTTTGTAATTTGATACATATTATTTTTTGTTAAATTATTTTATTTGCATTTCAAAATTTTATATCTTTGCGTTGAGGGTGGCTGAATTGTAAACGTTTCGGACGTGAAGTTTACGGGGAAAGGCAGTAAAACAACAATTCCACCAAGTCAAGCGATTCAAAGACCGTTTCGGACGTAAAGAGTAGGTGAAATTGAGCATAACTCGTTGATACTTGATGAAAAGAAAACCCATTACTTAATTGTTTTGGGTTTTCTTTTATATAGTGTTTGCATACACAATTCTTTTTTCCCAGTTCTTATTTCCTCAATATAAAAAAAGGTATTACCTATTTTAGCTTCATATAACAAACAGTCAACTCCTGCTTTGTTTTTTCCTGCAAAAATCACATTTTCTGATTTTACAATTTTAGGAATCAATTCAAAATCTTTAATATCAATTCCTATTTGACCTCTATTTGCTTCTTCGGTTTTATTACCGTGATTTTTTATAACATGATTTATTCCAAACTTATCTATAACTCTTTTGTAGCCTAAGAGATTAAAACCAGTTTTAGATTTCAGTAATTCAGATTCTTTTTTATCAATCACATTGATTTCTAACTTTCTGTTTATTGAATTTTTTGATTTTATTGCAAACTCAACTAAATCTTTTATTTCTTTTTTCATGTTTTCAAATTGTTTTCAGAAAATTCAAATTTGATTTCAAGGCAAAATTCAACAGAATTTCCAATGAAAACAATGAAATTTAAAAGTTACCTAGATATTTTCTTTTTTTGGAAAATTTCAAGGTGATTTCTGAAAACACTTGCAAAATTCATTGAAATTTTATAAGACTTTCAGAAGGATTTCAGGAACTTCAATTGAAAACAATTTGACTTTCTACTGACTTTCAATTGAAAACAATTTGAATTTTTAATTGAATGGCAATTGAAAACATTATTGTAAAGCTAAAATTTTAAGAAAAAATAAAAATTTTCTCCAAGCAACTCAGCTCAAAACATGTTACTTTTTGTTACTTTTGTTACTTTTTAATATAAAATATTGATTATCAATAAATTAAACCTTAAAAAGTAGGTAACAAAATTGTTACTTAGTTGTTACCTCTTGTTACTTTGTTACCAATGGAAGTAACAAAAGGTAACAAAAAGTAACAAAAGGTAACAAAAAGTAACAAAAAGTAACAAAATAATTTTAGTTTGTTACCTCTATAACTCTTTATTTATCTACCTTTTAATGAAAAGTAACAAAAAGTAACATAAAATTGATAAAGTTGTAGTAAAATTGATTTTTGATGTTTTTTTGAGATTTTCAAAAAATGATTGTTGGAATCCCAAAAAAAAAGCACCTCCAAATGGAAGTGCTTTGATTAAAATTGGGAAATTCGGATTTTAGCTTATTGCTTGTAAAAAATGTTCTTTTATTTTTAAGCGTTTGTCATCTGAATTAATTCGCTTTTCTACAAAATCTTTGTAGATGCCAGCCATAATTAAAGCAATTGTTTTTTCTACGCTAAATTGATCTTGAAAGCTTTCAAAACTTTCTACTGGTGTAGTGACAGCTCCTGAACTGTTTGCTACTTTTTTTGCTTTTTTTGTCGTCATGATTAAAAAGTTATTTGTACGGAGTTACCCCTTAGAGCTGACGACAACATTCAGAGAATGGAATCAACAGACCTTTCGGTTTTGTTACTCATAGAGCAACTCCTTATCGTAAAAATTATAATTCAGATTTTCATCTAAATGTTATCGTCACGACAAACATACAAATATTTTTTGAATGGAGAAATGAATTAAGGGAAATTTTTATAAATGTCACCTCTTTTATCAAATTCAACAAAAGTGATTATGTTGTTTTCAAAAGATAAACCTATGCGATAATCTCCTAATCTAATTCGATAAAATTTTGTAAAACCGCTTAATTTCTTGATGTTTTTAATATCAGTAATTAATTTGGCTGCTTCAACTTCATTGATAATGTTAAAAATATCATTTTGCAATTTTTTGTTTTTAATCTTTTTAATAGATTTCAAAAAACTGCTTCTAAATTCTACTTTCATTTA
>CAZHLZ010000108.1:0-10527 GCA_964532475.1 uncultured Chitinophaga sp. | reverse complement strand
CCCAATAATAAGGAACACCATTTATCACAGAAAGACTGAATAATAGAAAAATTGTACTAGCAAAAACAAGTAAAATCTTTAGCCAGCGTTTTAGTTTTATGGTAGAAAAATAATATTGTAAACCGAGGTAAGCCAAAACACAAAACACTGCAAAAAAAGTATTGTTTTTATTTAGAAAAGAAAATGCAATAAAATGCAATTGACCTAAATCTGGACTAAATTTAACCCATGAACCATTTGTACTTGTAATTAAATAATTTGAAATAACTACTTTAATAAATGGTAAGAAAAGAATAAATGGAATAGTTAGTAAAACTAAGTATTTAAACTTCTTTTTCAAGGAAAATTTAAGTAGAAACAAAACACTTAAAAATTGCACAAAAAGTACAAAAAACGCAAAGTAATGACTGTAAAGCAATAAACTTGTTGAAATTAGATAGGTCGCAAGAAACAACTTACTTCGACTTTTTTCTATTAATTTAAAAAAGGCGTAAAAAGAGATGAGTGTTAACAACATGAAAAGCGAATAAACCCGAACTTCATGTGCAAAATACATTTCAAAATTGGAGAAAGTAAAAATACTTGCAGCAATAATCGCTGTTTTTAGATTGAAAAAATCAGCAGCAATTTTATACACAAAATACACTGCAATCACACTGAAAAGCATGGGTAAAAAGCGTACTGCGTACTCTGAAATCCCGAAAAATTTTATCCAATAATGTAAAATTAATTCAAATAAGGGAGGATTATTTCCCTGACTTAAGAAATGAATTATTTCACTTGGATTTAGCTGAGCATAGTATATTGAGAATGGCTCATCACCAGCAATGTTTTGAAATTCTAAAAATCGTTCCTTGAAAAGGTAATTTATTAATACAAATCCAAAAGGTATTAGAAATACAAATTTATTAAGAAATGATTTTTCTTTCAACATGTTGATTTTCAAAAAATAAGCTAAATTAGCTTTAAAAATTTGTATGAATTTCTATCCTGCTAAAACACTTGAACCGTAAGGGTTTTCAATTGGATTTACAATCAAAGTTGGAATTTGAGCGTCATTCGTCAAAATGTATTGCTCATAATTTGCCGTAATCACACCTAATAAATTATTGCGATTCAAATTCATGATAGCAATTAAATCTGCATCCAATGAAACAGCATGTTTGACAACTTCTTTGTCAAATCCACTTACTGGAGCAACTTTTGTTGTCACCTCAATATTTCTCTCATTGAAAAAACGCTGAGCAAATTGAATGTTTGACTTCACTTGATGTTTCAAAAACTCATCTGATTCATCTGGTGTAATAACATGTACTTTAGATTTGAAATAGTTTGCAATATTTGCTACATAAGCCAATTTTTGTTTCGTTTCTTTGTTCAAATCCAATGGTACCACGATATCATCATATCCTGTTGGTTTAATACCTTTTTCTTGTACAACAATAAAAGGGACTTTTGAATGTGTAATTACCTTAAGTGCATGACTTCCAGTAATATGTTGCCAACCATGACGACCATGAGTTCCCATAAAAATTAAATCGGCACTGTGCTCTGCAGCAAAATCACCTATGTCTTCAAAGATGTTCCCAACTCTTACAACTCCTTCAATTTCAATGGTTGTGTCTTTATGTTCAATTAAATGATCTAATTTTCCTTTTGCTTCTGCAATTTCTTTTTCTTTGCTAACAACGTGTAAAATAAAAATTTTAGCAGAAACAGTTTTGGCAGTGGATAATGCGTGTTCAAGTGCATTGTCTGCAACAGATGTAAAATCGTGAGGAACGATAAAGACTTTATTTTTCATGTTTTGGTTTCGTATTAGTTTAATAACAAATTGAATTGTCGGTACAAAAATACAAATCTTTGAAAAAAGACTGTGCTAAAATTTCATTAAATTTAAAATTTTTGTAAATAGTTAAATTTTCCTACATTAGTTTAGATAAAAATTTTAACTTTGAAACCTGACTTGGTATTATTAAGGTCTTAGTTTTAACATTAATCGCTTTATTATTTTTTGTAATATTTGGTATGAAAATTATCGGAAGACTTCTTAAGAAAACAGCTGAAATTGGATTTAAAAGAAATCATAATAAAGGATTGAGTTTTGATTATCAACAAAAAGCACTTTTATATTTGTTGGACAAAGCTAAAAAGACAAATTTTGGTAAAAACCATCAGTTTAGCGAGTTAATTTCAAGTGAATCTATGATTTCCGCTTACCAGAAGGAGGTTCCAATGGTTGAATACGATGAATTTTATCAAACATGGTTGCATCGTTCGATTGATGGTTTAAAAGATAATACTTGGCCAGGGAAAATTAAATATTATGCCTTATCTTCTGGAACGACAGGTTCGCCAAGCAAACGAATTCCTGTAACCAAAGAAACTATTTCCTCGTTTCAAAAAACAAGTATGAAGCAGGTAATGACCTTACATCAATTTGATTTACCAGTTGAATTTTTCCAAAAATCAATATTAGTTGTCGGAGGTTCTACGCAATTGGTTTCAATCGAAAATCATATTGAAGGTGATTTAAGTGGAATTTTAAAAAAACACACTTCTTGGATCGCAAGTCCATTTACACAGCCAAGTAATCAGGTTGCGGATATCAAGGATTGGAACAAAAAGTTGGATAAAATGGTCGAACAGGCTCCAAGTTGGGACATCGGAATTGTTGCTGGAGTGCCTAGTTGGTGTATCATGTTGATGGAGAGAATAGTTGATCATTACAAACTAAAATCCATTCATGATATTTGGCCAAATTTTCATGTTTATGTGCATGGCGGGGTTTTTATTCAGCCGTATTTAAAACGTTTAGAACGAATTTCGGGTCAAAAAATTAATTTATTAGACACTTATTTGGCAAGTGAGGGTTATTTTGCTTATCAGAATATTCCGAATTCATCAAGCATGAAATTATTGCTGAATAATTCTATTTTTTACGAATTTGTTCCCTTTGATGATGCCCACTTTACGAGTGATGGAAAGTTGAAAAATAAATTTAAAGCACTGACAGTCAATGAGGTTGAAGCTAATAAAGATTATGCGTTAGTTATTTCAACTAATGCAGGACTTTGGAGATACATTATTGGGGATTTAGTGCAATTTACGGATGTGCTTCAGCGTCAAATTAAAATTACAGGTAGAATTAAACAATATTTGAGTTTAGTTGGTGAACATTTATCTTTGGATAACATAAACACGGCTTTGGATTTGGTTTCCAAAGAGATGGATGTTGAAATTCAAGAATTTTGCATTTATTGCGACATTTTAAATCAGCGACATGCTTGGACAATAGGAACGGAGCAATTTGTTGATACTGATTTGTTTATACAAAAATTAGATTATCAACTTGGACTTTTGAATGACGATTACAAATCGGTGCGAAAAGCAAGTTTGAATACACCCACTTTACTTTCCGTGAAGACTAATTTATTTTATAAATTTATGGAAAAAATGGGGAAATTAGGTTCGCAAAATAAATTTCCCCGGGTAATGAATGAGTATCAAGCGTCAGAATGGAAACGATTTTTGTCGGATAATAAATAAATTTAAGATCTATTTTTTTGGTTTCCAGTTGCTTTCGTAGATATTAATCCACTCCTCAACAGTGATTTTTTGCATGAGTTCACCGATTAAATCAAAAGGGATGTCTTCTGGTTTTTTAAATCGAATACAACTTTTTCCCATGTCCAATTTCTTTTTCGAATGCTTTGGAAATTCAGAGCTAAACCAATCCAACAATTCTGGCTTTGCATAAATCCCCATGTGATACAAGGCAATGAAGTTTTTCTGGGACGCAAAACTAACAAAAGGCAAGGCTTGTTTCGGGTCACAATGGTAGCCATCTGGATAAATCGAATGTGGTACGGAATAGCCAATCATACCGTAACCCATCATTTCTTCAAAACCTTTGGGAATGTTTGTTTTAATAAGCTCCCTTAATTTTTGCAGTGCTGCTTTTCTCTCAATTGGAGCATCAGCAATGTAATCTTCTGGGTTTTTTGCTACACTTTGCATAAATTTGTTTTTTAATACTACCTTCTACTATCTCCATCCAACAAATTACCTAATCCACCCAAAATACTGCCTTCTTCTTTTCTAGCACCTGTTCCATAAGCTAAGATTCGAGATGCTAAACGTGAAATTGGTAAGGTTTGCAACCAAACTTCTCCCGGACCTTTTAAAGTCGCAAAAAATAGACCTTCACCACCAAAAATTGTATTTTTTATTCCTCCAACAAATTGAATATCGTAGTCAATAGTTTGCGTGTATGCAACAATGCAACCTGTATCAACTCTTAATACTTCTCCTGGTTTCAGAGTTCGGCGTACAATGTGTCCACCCGCGTGACAAAATGCCAAGCCGTCACCTTCTAATTTTTGCATGATGAAACCTTCTCCACCAAAAAGTCCAGTTCCAAGTTTACGTTGAAATTCAATTCCAACCGAAACACCTTTTGCGGCACAGAGGAAAGAGTCTTTTTGACACACGATTTTGCCTCCAAATTGACTTAAATCCAAAGGAATTATCTTTCCAGGGTAAGGAGATGCAAACGCCACACGCGCTTTTCCCGTTCCATTGTGTGTAAAAGCAGTCATAAATAAACTTTCACCCGTCAACAAACGTTTTCCAGCGCCCCACAATTTATTAAAAAATCCTCCACCATCTTTTTCCGATCCGTCTCCAAAAATGGTTTCCATTTGGATTCCTTCGTCCATATACATAAATGAACCTGCTTCAGCAATCGCCGTTTCCTGCGGATCAAGTTCAATTTCAACTAGTTGCATTTCTTCCCCTTGGATGAAATAGTCTATTTCGTGATTTGTTCTCATTTTTTCAAAATTTTAAAGCAAACATAATGAATTTTTCGTGATTTTGATTTCGTCAAATTAGAATTTATAATAGAGTGCCGCTTCTCCAGTTACATTAATTTTTCTAAAGTTATCGTAAAAAGCATAACCTGCCATTAGGTTTAACCCAATTCGTTTTGCCAATATTATTTCGATTCCAAAACCGACTCCATTGTTAATATAAGATTCTTTAACTTGTTTAAATTCTTCATTAAAAGGAAATTCTGGGTTGTAAACATAAGACATGTAGGAATTATAATAATAATGATTTCCTTGGTACAAATAGAGATTGGTGATTTTGCTTTCAATTATTTTGTAAACAAAGGTTAGTCCCACACTATATGTTTCTGTGTCTTCTGACTTATAAGGAGCAAAATTTAACTGTGCCCCAAACTTTTTAGGAAGGTAGCGGAATGATAATCCATATCCAGTTGTGAAGCCTGCACCGCCCCCAATGCCATATTTGTACTCCTCAGTTGGAGTGCTGGTCGTTTGTGCGAATGCATTACGCACAATAGTAAGTACTATTAAAATAGTTAAGATTTGTTTTAGGCCTTTCATCACTTTTTTTTAAATGTAAAATTAGTCTTTTTTTGTTCATACTTTTAAAATAAAAAAAGATGCCTATTAAAATTTTTAAAAATTTATTTCTTGAACAGTAGTCATGTATTTTTATCACTAACATAGGGTTTGCTGAAAAAGTCATAAATGATTCAGATTTGAAGTGTTTTCTTGGAAGATGTATATTGATACATCGATAAGGAAAGACGAGAATATGGATTATTTAGGGCTAAACAACGGAATTTGGAACTAATTTCTAATCTTTTAAAAATTAAGGTGCATGGTTTTTGAAAATAATAACGAAAAAACCTTGCACTTGATTTTATTTTCCTGCACTTAAAATACTGAAAATTAATTATTTGTTGTTTTTCAGCAGACCCTAACATAAAGATTTCATCAATTAATAGAAACCCTTGATTTTCAGTACATAAAATGAACATTTTATTAAAAAGTTACTAAATATTCTAAAATCGATTTAGTTTTTTTAAATCAGTGTTCTGAATTATCATAAGGCTAATTTCTTGTGTAATTTTATATGAAAATTAAGGTAAAATTAAAATTTAAAATTTGGAAAGAAGGTAAATATTATTTATATTTGTGCAGTTAGTGATTAATTTACAATTAATAAGCCGAAATATGAAATCAAAAAAATTACTATTGCTTTGTTCACTCTTAATAGGAGGTAACTTGTTTTCTCAAGCGAGAATGGTTTTAAATGACAATGTTTTCTTAGTGATTTCAAATAGTGCAAAAGTTGTTCTTGAGAATCCTAACGCTAATGCTTTAGCTACAGCTGGCGGCGGCGGGAACATCATATCAGAAGGAGAAAACAATCAAATTATATGGGACATTGGATCAAGTACAGGTAATTACGTTATTCCATGGACAACACGCCCTGTATCTCAGGGAGGAAATGGAGTAAAAATTCCAATGGGTATGAACTTGACTTCAGCAGGAGATGCAGGAGGATTCTTCGTTTTTAGTACTTACGAGACAGCAACAGATTTAAATACAGCTTATCCAACTTATCCGACAGCTGTAACGACAATGGAGAATGATTTTGTTGATGCTTCTTTGTTTGTTGTAGATCGTTTTTGGATTTTAGACAATGAGAACTATACCACCAAACCCGATGCAATTCTATCCTTTAATTATGATGATAATGCAAATGAAATTGCAGGAACCAATACCTTGGCAGAAGCTAATTTGCAGGCTCAAAGATGGAACATTGATGAAACATCATGGGAATCCTTGTTATTTGGTGTAACAAATACAGCAACAAATGTTACCAATAATGTTGTGGCTCTGGCGGCTGACTTTTGGCCGGTATGGATTTTGGTAGATCAAACAGTTCCTTTACCAGTTGTATTAAACTATCAAAAGGTTGAAAATTCCAATTGTATAAATACGATCAAATGGGAAACGGCCAGTGAAGAGAATTGTTCACATTATTCAATTATGAAGTCTTATGATGGAGCACACTGGGAAAAGATTGCTCAAATACCAGGAGCAGGGACAAGTTCTTTCGTTCAAAATTATGAGTTTCAGGATGGAGATGTGGATGTAAATGGGTTTATTTATTATCAAATAGTTCAATATGACTTTGACGGGAAAGCTACAAAGTTTGAAAAAATTGGAAAAAATTCTTTCTGTGATGAAAATTATAATCCGATTATTTATCCTAATCCAGCCCAAGATGAGTTAGTTGTTAAAACAAATAAACAAGGAGTTATTCGTGTGTATGATAAAACAGGTCGACTTGTAAAGGATGTAAGCATAAACGAGTTAAATACACATTTGGACATTAGTTCATTGGCTTCTGGAGTTTATACCGTAAGTGTTGAAACTGCCAGTGGTACATATAATCAAAAAATAATCAAAACAGTAAAATAAACTAAATTCTAAAAACTAAATTCTTAAAAATAAATGTTATGAAAAATAAATTACTAATCTATTCGAGTTTTTTATTCTCAACCTTTTCATTTTCTCAAAATGTTGCGATAAATACCAATGGAGCTTTGCCAAATGCTTCTGCCATGTTGGATGTTGTTTCAACCAATAAAGGGTTTTTGATGCCAAGGGTTGCATTAACATCAACAACAGATGCCGTAACAGTACCTGCGCCTGCAAACTGGTTAATGGTATTTAATACAGCCAATGTTTCAGATGTTACTGAAGGAATGTACTACTGGAATGGAGCAATGTGGGTCAAGATGTTGGGAAGTGGTGATGCTTGGAGGACATTAGGAAATGCAGGAACTTCGGCAGTAAATAATTTTATAGGTACAACAGACGCAGTAGATTTTGTCATAAGAACAAATAATACAGAGAAAGTAAGGGTTCAATCTGGCGGAAATGTAGGGATTGGTGCAACACCAGTAGCATCAGCAAAGTTAGATGTAAACGCAACTGACAAAGGATTAATGATCCCAAATGTAGCTTTGACCTCAAGAATTTTAGCAGGACCGATAACTTTGCCAGCAACTTCTTTGCTTGTTTATAATAATAACACAGCAGGTGCCGCCCCAAATAATGTTGTTCCGGGTTATTATTACAATGCAGGTACAGGTGCAGTCCCGAATTGGACACGCTTCGCAACAGGAAATGGAGACGCATGGTTAACAACAGGAAATGCAGGCACCGTTGCTGGAACTAATTTTTTAGGGACAACAGATGCTGTTGATTTGGTTTTTAGGACTAATAATACAGAAAAAATGCGTGTACTGTCTGCTGGAAATGTTGGAATAGGCTTAGCTGCACCGAATAGAAAGTTACACATAGATGGAGGAAATGCAACAGCAACTCATGCAAAATTTTCTGCAGGTACAACAACAGGAACAAATGCAGGAGACGGTTTTGATATTGGTATTGACAATACTGGCGTTGTACAATTAGTTCAATGGGAAAACAATGATATTGATTTTTACACGAATGCTACTTGGAGATCAACTACCTGGTTTGATGGTGCTAAATGGTTTGCGAACGGCCCTAATAATGATGATCACATTGATATAAGTTCTTTACTTAATACTAGAAATCGTGGTGGTATATTTAATGCAGTTACAAATTCATCAAGTGGTACAGGTTTTGGTTCGGCTACCATAAATTACTCAGATCTTGCTATTTATTATAGCAATTCAAATTATTCATTTGCACAAGGTGGCTTTTTACAAAACGCAAGCAATCCTCAACGCTCTGGGGGGGTAATTGGTGCTTTTCTAGGAAGTAATGTTGCGAATCAATCAATGGGTTCTTTAGGTTATAGAGCAAATGGGGGAACTTATTATGGAGTATATGGTTATGGTATCGCACCTCAAACAGGTGTTGCAGCGGGATATTCGACAGATGGTAATATCAATTATAGCGTTGGAGTTGCGGGCTATGGAGGGCTTTTAGGGTCTTGGAGTCGTGGTCATATTTTCGGGACAATGAGCTACGGAGAAATGGCTTCTTCTGTGAATATTGGAAATGAAATTACATCAGGTAAAAATATTGAAATAGTAAAAACTTCGGATAAAAGCATAGCTGTTTACAGCACTACATCAACCGAGAATCAAATATATAAATCTGGTAAAGCAAAATTAATTAACGGTACAGCAGTTATTCATTTTGATGAAACTTTAAAAAAACTAATCGATAATAAATCTACTCCAATAGTAACAATTACTGCAATGGGAAAATCAGGTGTATTATACATAGAACAAATTGATGGAAATTCTTTTACGGTATCTGAATCTGGAGAAATGAATTCAACAGTTGATTTTAACTGGATTTTGGTTGCAAATAGAATTGACGGACAAGAACATTACGTTTCTGAAGAAATGTTAGACCCTAAATTTGATCAAAATGCTATTCAGTTTATGGGTAATGAAGCAGATCCTAACGCAATAGTTAAACCAATGTGGTTTGATGGAAAAAAATTAAACTTTGATCCAAGACCAGAAGATTTAGAGATAAAAAATGCACCTAAAGTTGAAAAAAAGTTATTAACCTCACCAGAGGATAAAAAAGCACTTAAGAAAAAACAGCTTAACGGACTAAACACTAATAATCATTAAAATCAACCTTAAAAGATTGAATAATAAAATACTCAGTACAATTTTTGTTTTCTTTCAACTATCACTATTAAGTCAGTTCGAAATTGAGAAATGTGTCAAGTTTTTAGCCTCTGATTCTTTAGAAGGTAGAATGTCAGGTACTATTGGTGAAAAAATTGCAGCTGAATACATAGTTAAAGAATTTAAAAAGAACAAGCTGAAAGTAATTAAAGATACTTTCAGCTTTATTTATTTGGAAAAGAAATATTCTACACAAAATATTGTTGCAAAATCTAAGTTTAAAAAAAAAAGAAAAACTGTTTTAATTTTAGCACATTATGATCATCTAGGCTTTGGTGAGCATAAATCTTACGATTTTTCAAAAAATAAAATACATAATGGAGCTGATGATAATGCAAGTGGAGTAGCACTTATGTTGGACATTGCATCAAAGTATAGAGATTTAAATTTTAATTTTATTTTTGTAGGTTTGTCAGGTCATGAGCTTGGATTGTATGGCTCAAAGGATTATTACATGAAAAATTTAGAATTATTACAAAATGTAAAATTGGTTGTTAACTTTGATATGGTTGGAAGACTAAATAATGAAAATAAGAATCTGTATATTAATATTAATGAGAAAAGCAAAAACATCTATAAAATTTTAAACAAAACAATTGAAAAGTATGATTTGAATCCAATTTATGACACAATAAATGTTTTAAATTTGGATTCAAAAATATTTTCTGAAAACAAAATTCCAACAATTAATTTTACAACTGGTTTGCATGATGATTATCACAAATCTAGTGATGATTTTGAAAAAATTAATGTCAATGGAATAATTGCAATTTCAGAATTTATATTTAATTTTTTAAAAAACATTGAAAAAGAAACTGAATAAAGAAGTTTTCTTCTTATTTTCGTTTCATGTTTCAACGATTTAAGTATCATCTGTTAATGCACCTCATAATTTTTGTTTGGGGTTTCACCGGGATTTTAGGAAAATTAATTCATTTAGATGCCCTTGAACTTGTGTGGCACAGAATTCTTATCGCCTTGATTTCCTTATTTAT
>CAZHLZ010000107.1:4903-10579 GCA_964532475.1 uncultured Chitinophaga sp. | reverse complement strand
CACTACAACGTAATCTATTTACGTTTTGGGGGTAAACTTAATGATATGCATTTTTGATTTCATTAAAAGCAATATTGCCTGAAGAAATTGTTTCCCAAGCGGATGCCATTTTTGAGATTTCTTTAACGAATTTACCGAAAATTTATTCAACTCGTGCCATGGCATTTGCTTTAAAGGGATTGTACTATAGGAATTTAACGTGTCCATCTAATGTAAATATAAATTTAATTGAAACACTTGCAGACCGTTTGGTTCAAATATTCAAACACGAAAAAGACAGTTCCTGGTCTTGGTTTGAAAGTTATTTAACCTATGCAAATAGCATATTACCAGAGGCATTACTTTGCGCTTATTTGGCTAGCGGAAAATCCACTTATAAGGAAATTGCCAAAGAATCTTTTGATTTTTTATTGGGAAAAACATTTAATTAAGATGAGATAAAAATTGTATCAAACAAAGGTTGGATGCATAAAGGGAAATCGAGTGAAAATTTGGACACACATTTTAACAGAGTTGGTGGTGAGCAACCCATTGACATTGCTTATACCATATTAGCTTTGAGTAAATTTTACAAAGAATTTAAGCAAGAAAATTACAACACAAAAATGAACCAAGCTTTTAGTTGGTTTTTAGGGAATAATCATTTGAACCAAATTATTTACAATCCTTGCACTGGAGGTTGCTACGATGGTTTGGAAGAAAGTTACATCAATCTAAATCAAGGCGCAGAATCAACTGTGAGTTATTTAATGGCAAGATTGTGTGTTGAAAAATCAAATTTTGATTCCATTCCTGATGATTTCTTGGATCAATTTAAATTGAATTTAGATTTAAAATTGATAACGAGTTAGGATTAAATAAAATTTCTCACTTAACAAGTTACAACAATTAACAAGTATTTTGCAACAAGTAAGTACTTAAGTATGACGAAATTTGTACAGGTAAAAACAAAAAAACATTTACAAAATGGGAAACATTTTATACACAATCGCACTAATACTTTTTGTCATTTGGGGAATATCTTTCCTAGGTTTTCAACAAAGTGGAATAATTCACATTCTATTGGTGATTGCACTCATAGTGGTAGTAGTGAGACTTATTCAAGGACCAAGAAATAATTAATAACAAATATAAACATGGAAAAATCAAACAACACAGGGAAACTTGTAGGAGCATTGTTAGTTGGAGCAGCTATCGGAGGAGCATTAGGAATTCTTTTTGCACCAAACAAAGGAAGTGAAACAAGAAAAAAATTAATGTCAAAAGCGGAAGATTTAAAAGATTCAGTTTCAGATAAATTTTCTGGAATGGTGAATGGAGTGAAGGATGGTGCTGAAAATTTAAAAGATAGAGCAAAAGAATACGCAAATTCTGATCATCAAGCTTAATTTTATTTTTTGAAATATTCACTTGATTAATTTAAATTAGGTCGTAGCAATCTTAAGGTGCCGTAGGTACCAGATTTGTGTAGCGACGGATGAAATCCGTCGCGAACAAAAGATTATTATTTTGTTTTTGGAGTGGTTTTTTTGTAAAACCATGCCGAAAACCAATGGATAAATTGAAATAAAAAACTAATGGATGTTTCAAATTCAAAATCAGAAAAGTTTTAGAAGCTAAATTAATGATAAATAGGCAAAAAAAATAACACTAGCAAAACCTCATCAACAAGCAATATTGATTTATTCTGTGGGAATGAAAATCACTTAGTATCTAATTTTTATGCAAAAACATCGCTAAAAATGCTTCTATTATCGACTATCGATTAAATTACAAGGAAGTCGGAGTAATAATTATTCCGGCTTTTTTAAAATCAAACAACATGGATATAAAATCTGAAATCATCGAACCATTGGTGGAAAAAATTGAAAATTACACCAAAACAACTTTAGAATTGCATCAACTGAAATTTATCCAAAAAAGTTCTGGCGTTGCAGTTTTCGTATTTTCAAAAACAATAAACACACTATTAATCCTGTTATTTTTAACTCCGATAAACATTGCTTTGGCACTTTTCTTAGGTGATATTTTAGGGAAAAATTATTTTGGATTTTTATGTATTGCAGGATTTTATTTCTTCGTATGGCTAATTTTTCAAGTTTCCAAAAAAGCAATTAAAAAATCCTTGATGAACCACATCATTACACAATTAATCTCAAGCAAATGGAAAAAATAACAAACAGCAGCGATTTAGAAAAAGTGATTTTCGACCTTGGTTTGCAAAAAGAAGAAGAATGGGTGTTGGTGAAAGAACAATTCCACAATTCAATGGATAGATTAAATCCTTTCAGTATCATGAAAAATGAATTTAAAGAATTTGTCTCGTCCCCAACTTTGAAACACGATTTAATCAACGCTGGAATTGGAGTTGCAACAGGATTTATTGCTAAAAAAGTATTAATCGGCCAAACGAACAACCCCTTCTCAAAAGTTTTTGGTTTCATCACTGAATTTGTTGTTGCAAATCAAGTGGGAAAAAATGCTGATGGTATTCAATCATTTGGAAAAGGATTAATAAATCAACTATTTGGATCAAAACAAACTCAAAATGAAAATTCAGAAAAACTTGAAACAGAAAATTGAAGAGATTCAAAAAGAAATGCAAATTGCTCTTTACCAAGATAATTCAATTTTCTCAGAAAATGAAGAAGAAGCTGCAATGAATAAAAAAATCTTGGATCTAACCTTAAAAATAAAAGCAGAAAATCCAGAATTATCAAAATACATTGATGAAATCCCAGTTTCAATTCCAAACGAAGAAACAGCAGAAATAATGGCTTCCAACCTCAAAGCTTATTATGAAACTTTAAGTTCAATTTTAGCAAATTATTTAAATAAGAAATGTTAGTTTCCTGAAAAGTATAAAAAAATAACATTCTATTCAATTCTACACCTTTCAAATCATTCTATCACCTAGAGTGATTTTTTTGTTATAACAATTTTGGTTTTTTCTGTAACAAAAAACATCCTCTTTCGAAGCAATTTTGTAGCGTGAAAATAAATTCACAATTAAAACAAAAAATATGAAAATAAAACAACTTTTAGCCTTTTGGGTGCTCTTGTTATTTCTGATTCCAAAGGTCAGCAATGCACAACAAGCACCAGATTTAGGCTTAGTAACTTCTTACGCCATCTATTCTACTGGTGGAGCTGTTACAAATGGCGGTACCATCGAAAAAACCAGAGTTACTGGAAATGTAGGTACATCAGATACTCCAACCATGCCTGGTTTCGGAAATATTGACGGTTTATTAACTTTTGTCTCAAATCCGTCTAATGGATTAATTGATGCAGATGTATTAAGTGCATATACTGAATTAAACACTGCAATCCCAAATGAGTTTCATGCTCCTTTATTAGGTGGCGGTGTAAGCTTGATTCCTGGTGTTCATAACATCAACGGTGTTACAACACTTGATGGTGAATTGTTGTTGGATGCACAAAATGATCCCAATGCAGTCTTTATTTTTCAAATTCAAGGAACATTTGCAACAACTGCTAATGCGAAAGTTACATTGATAAATGGAGCTCAGGCTTGCAATGTATTTTGGAAAATAGAAGGAGCAACTGATTTTGCTACTGGAACTATAATGAAAGGTACATTTATTGTTAACAATGCAGCGATTGTTTTTGGCGTTGGTGCTAAATTAGAAGGTCGTGCAATTGCTATTGAAGGACCAATTACAACGATCCAATCTTTTATCAAATTACCTTCTGGATGTGGAAGTGTTAACCTTAGTGGGCCAATTGCTCCAACTTTAGGTAAAGCCGCTTGTTTTGCTATTTTTAGTAGAAACGGTGCGAATGACAATATTGGTGCAACAAGCACAATTGGTGACGTAGGAACAAATAACGGTGTTTCTGTTGGTTACGATGAATTATTAGTTGTTGGTGATATTCGCCAATTTCCAGATCCTGAATTAAATCAAGCATCAATCGATTTATTAGCTGCTTACAATTATTTAGTAAGTCTTGATCCAGGTGATATTGAATTGATTAGACCAGATTTGTTTGGTCACCAATTAATTTTAACTCCACACACCTATTTGATGTTAGGCGCTTGTGCTTTAACAGATACGGTTTTCTTAGACGCAAGAGGAAATGCGGATGCAGTTTTTGTTATCAATATTAATGGTGCTTTAAACACTTCTGCAAATGCTGTTGTCTCTTTAATAAATGGCGCACAAGCAAAAAATGTATACTGGAAAGTTGACGGTGCTGTAACACTTGAAACAAATACTGAATTTAAAGGTACAATTGTTTCTTCTGCAGCATTTTTAATTAAAACTGGAAATAAAATTGAAGGACGAGTTTTAACAACTACGGGTGAAATTGATGTAAATGGAAGTATGATAAATATTCCTTCTACTTGTTCACCGCAAATTACAACTGAACCAACGGACCAAAGTGTTTGTTTAAGCGATGCTGTTAGTTTTGACGCAGTTGCAACAGGCGAAGGTGTTCTGACTTACCAATGGAGAAAAGGTTTGGTTGACTTAGTAAATGGCGGAAGATTTTCTGGTGTTGATGGTCCAACCTTAACAATAGATCCTACTCAAGCTTCTGATGCTGGTACAGACTACAATGTAGTTGTTTCAGGTGATTATTCTCCAACCGCAACTTCTGTTGATGTTGAATTATCATTTAGTACTGCTCCTTCTATTACCACTCAAGCAACTGATCAAACTGTTTGTTTGGGAGACCTTGCTTCTTTTGAAGTGATTGCAACTGGTACAAATCTTACTTTTCAATGGAGAAAAGGTTTAGTAGATTTAGTAGATGGTGTTTCAATTTCTGGAGCAACAACAAACATTTTAACGATTGACCCTACAACACTATTACATGCTGGAAACGATTACAACTTAGTAATTTCTAGCGACTGTGGTGCTGATTTAATTTCTAACAATTATGAATTGGTTATCAATAATTCAACTTCAATTACAACACAAGCAACAAATCAAACGGTTTGTATCGGTGATGCTGCAACTTTTGATGTGATCGCAACTGGAACTAATCTTTCTTTTCAATGGAGAAAAGGTTTGATTGATTTAGTGGATGGCGTTTCAATTTCTGGAGCAACAACAAGTACATTAACTATTGATCCAACGACACTTTTAGATGTGCTTAATAATTACAACTTAGTAATTTCTGGTGATTGTTCTGCTGACATTATTTCAAATAACTACGAACTGATTCTTAATTCAGCAACGGTAATAACAACACAAGCAACAGATCAAACAGTTTGTATTGGTGATGCTGCAACTTTTGATGTTACTGCAACTGGAACTAATCTTTCTTTTCAATGGAGAAAAGGTTTGATTGATTTAGTAGATGGTGTTTCAATTTCTGGAGCAACAACAAACATTTTAACGATTGACCCTACAACACTATTACATGCTGGAAACGATTACAACTTAGTAATTTCTGGCGACTGCGGTGCTGATTTAATTTCAAATAATCTTGAACTAATTGTTAATCCTTTAACAGTGATTACGGCGCAAGCGACAAATCAAACAGTTTGTTTAGGTGACGCGGCAACTTTTAATGTTACGGCAACAGGAACTAATCTTTCTTTTCAATGGAGAAAAGGTTTGATTGATTTAGTGGATGGTGTTTCAATTTCTGGAGCAACAACAAGTACTTTAACTATCGATCCAACAACACTTTTAGATGCTG
>CAZHLZ010000107.1:0-4803 GCA_964532475.1 uncultured Chitinophaga sp. | reverse complement strand
CAACAAGTACTTTAACTATCGATCCAACAACACTTTTAGATGCTGGAAATGATTACAACTTAGTAATTTCTAGTGATTGTTCAGCCGATTTGATTTCAAATAATTTTGAACTAATTGTTAATCCTTTAACAGTCATTACAGCGCAAACTATAAATCAAACGGTTTGTTTGGGTGACGCTGCAACATTTAATGTTACTGCAACTGGAACTAATCTTTCTTTTCAATGGAGAAAAGGTTTGATTGATTTAGTAGATGGAGTTTCAATCTCTGGAGCAACAACAAGTACTTTAACTATCGATCCAACAACACTTTTAGATGCTGGAAATGATTATAACTTAGTAATTTCTAGTGATTGTGCAGTTGATTTGGTTTCAAATAATTTTGAACTTACAGTGAATGCAGTTCCTGTGGCTCTTGCTACAAGTAACTCTGTTGTTTGCGAAGGAAATTCAATTTTATTAACTACTGGAACAGTTACTTCTGCAACTTATTCTTGGACAGGTCCAAATGGATATGTTTCTGCAGATCAAAATCCGATAATTACAAATGCTGTTTTAGCTGATTCAGGTTCATACTCGGTAACAATTACTGCTTTGACATGTGTTTCAAACACTTCTGCAACCTTTGTTAAAATCGTAAACTGTGATAGTGTTGATTTCTTCATCCCTGAAGGTTTCTCACCAAATGGGGACGGAATAAATGACTTATTTGTAATCACTGGAATAGAATATTATCCAAAAAATACTTTTTTAATCTTCAACAGATGGGGAAATAAAGTATTTGAAACGGATGCGTATTTGAACACTTGGAATGGAACATCAAACTTAGGTGTTACCGTTGGAACAGATGGACTTCCAGTTGGAACTTATTTCTACCTTTTAGATTTAGGTGACGGTTCGGACATTTACAAAGGAACAATTTATTTGAATCGTTAAGAAATAGATTTGTTAATCAATAAAAAATTAGAAAATGAAAACATATAAAAAAATAATCTCGTCGATAGTGTTAGGACTTGGAAGTTTGTCTGCCAATGCGCAACAAGCTCCAATGTACACACACTATATGTACAATACACTCTCTATAAACCCTGCTTATGCGGGGAGTAGAGATGCACTTACTGTTACAGCTTTACACCGTTCTCAATGGTTGGGTTACAAAGGCGCACCTTCCACGCAAACATTAACCATGCACAGCCCAATTAGAAGCGAGCACATCGGTTTAGGTTTGGCACTTACCAATGATAAAATTGGTCCAATCAACAATACTTCAGCTTACCTAAGTTTTGCATACATCATGAAATTAAACTCAAAGTCGAAACTGGCTTTAGGCATCAATGGAGGTGTAAATATTTTGCAAGCAAACTTAAGTTCATTGGAGTTAGACCAACAAAATGATCCAGTTTTCATGAATAACATCAAAAATAAAACCACTCCAAATTTTGGATTTGGTGCTTATTATTCGAGAGAGCGTTTTTATTTAGGTGTTTCTGCGCCAAGTTTGATTCAAAATGATTATTCATTGATTACAACGGCAAATGGAACTCAATTGGCAGGAAAAGAACAAAGACACTTTTTCTTAACAACAGGTGCAATCTTTAATTTGTCAAGGAATTTGGCTTTCAAACCAACAGCTTTGCTGAAAGTTACAGAAGCAGCTCCAATTCAAGCAGATTTTACAGCATCATTTATCATAGCAAAAAGATTACTTCTTGGTGCAATGTACAGAACTGGTGATTCATTTGGAGCTTTAGTTGGATTAGATTTATCACAACAATTTCACGTTGGATATTCTTTCGATTATTCCTACGGTGTCAGAACCTTCAAATACAATTCAGGATCTCATGAAATCGTTTTGCGTTATGATTTTATTTTTTCAAGTAAAAAACAAATTCATACACCTAGACACTTTTAATCTCCTTCATACTCACAAATAACAATAATACAATGAAAAAAATAATTACACTTCTTTTTGTATCTTTAGCAATAGGCTTCACGGCAAATGCTCAAGAAAAAACAAAAAGAGAACTTAAAGGAGATAAATTTTATTTCGTTTATGATTTCGACAGAGCGATTGACAAATATTCCAACACAAAATTAACGGAAGATGGTCAACGTAGGTACGCTGCGAGTTTACAAAACATGAATTTGAACGAAGAAGCAGAATTGGAATACGCTGAATTAGTTGCACTTTCCAATGGAAAAACGCCAGAAGATTATTTCAACTACGCAGCAGTACTTTCTAGCAATGGAAAATACCAAGATGCTCAAGTTTGGTTGGGGAAATTTCAAACTTTAAAACCAAATGATTTGCGTTCAAAAAGTTTTGAAAAAAACAAAGATAAGTTGAACATGATCTTGACTGATACGAAGAAGTTTAAAATTGCCAATTTAGATGTGAACACTGATGGTCAGGATTTTGGAACAGCTTTTTTTAACGATAAAGTTGCATTTACTTCAAGTAGAGCAAAACCAAGAATGATCAAAAGAACCAACAATTGGAGTGGTTTACCATTCTTAAATATTTACACTGCAACAGTAGAAGGAGAACAACTTTCAGACGTTGAAAAGTTTGACAAAAACATGAAAAGTAAATACCACGATGGACCTTCTAGCTTTGCTAAAAAAGGAACTATGATGGCTTTTACAAGAAACATGGTGAAAGATAAAACGGATGATAAAATTGTAGAATTACAAATTCATTTCAGTACCTTCGAGAATGGCTCTTGGACTGAACCAGTTGCATTTTTTTATAATAATCCTGAGTATTCAATGGGTCATCCTTGTTTGTCGGAAGATGGAAAAACAATGTATTTTACAAGTGATAAGCCAAACGGTTTTGGTGGAGCAGATTTATACGTTTCTACTTTTGGTGCTAACAATGAATGGTCAATGCCTGTAAATTTAGGAAACAAAATCAACACAGAAAGTGACGAATCTTTTCCATTTTTTGATGAAAAAAATCAAACTTTGTATTTTTCTTCACGTGGTCATTATGGTTTAGGAGGAAAAGACATTTTCAAATCTTCACTTTCAGGAACTACTTTTGGTGAAACAGAAAATTGTGGCGCTTCTTTAAATACGCAATACGATGATTTTGCCTTAGCGATCAATGGAACAACTCAAAAAGGATATTTCTCTTCCAATCGTCCAGATGGAAAAGGAAATGACGACATCTACTCCGTGAAATTTTTAGAAAAATTAAACACTAAAAAACGCATCGAGGGTTTTGCCAAAAATGAGAAAAGTGAAATTTTACCAAACGTAAAAGCGAGTATTTTTGATGACAATGGGAACTTGATGGAAGAAAAAACCACAAACGAATTTGGCTTTTTCACTTTTACTGTGCCTACAGACAAAAATTACACCTTGACTGGAACAAAAACTGATTACATCCAGGCTGATGCAAGAGCTTCAACCTTTGGCGAGGACACCATTGTGCAACAAGATTTAATTCTTGGTCAAAAAGTAGTTGAAGAAGACACCATCATCGAAGTAAATGACGATTTAGCTATAAAAATGAAATTAAACAGTATATATTTCGATTACGACATGTTTAATATTCGTCCAGATGCAGCAATTGAATTAGATAAAATTGTAAAAACTTTAAATAAATACCCTAAAATGGAAGTTGATTTAGGAGCCTACACAGATTGTAGAGGTCCAGAAGTTTACAACCAATATTTATCTGACAAAAGAGCTCAATCTTCTATCGAATACATTCAAAGCAGAATCACAAGTCCTAACAGAATAAAAGGAAAAGGTTACGGTGAAACGAAATCTTTAAACGATTGTAGATGTGAAGAAGGCGTAATGTCTGATTGTCCGAAAGAACAACACCAACAAAATAGACGCACTGAGTTTATTGTGGTGAAAAAGTAAAGAAATAATCATTTACCTTGAAATACAAAAAGACTCCAAAGGAGTCTAATATTTTTAACGGAGGACTAAGGTCCTCCGTTAAAATAGGGGAAAAATATTTATTTTGGCATGTGTTTTTGATTAAAACCATGCCAAAATTAATGTTCAATCCATTTTTTTTACAAAAAGTAAAGAACAAAAAAGCGTGGCAAGAAAACCACGCTTTTTTTATGAAATTACTTATCAAAATAATGTCCCATAGCCGAAACAACTTCAACTGTGACAATTGATTCTTTAACTTGGTAAATCATTCTGTCTTTTTTGTTTATGCGACGAGACCAAAATCCTTGAAGGGAGAACTTCAATTCTTCAGGCTGACCAGAACCTGTAAAGGGATGGTTTTCTAATTCAACTAATAATATCTCAATCTTCTTTATGTTTGCTTTATTTCCAGACTTAAGATGTTTTTCAATATGCCTTTTTGCATTCTCTGTTACTTCAAGCCTAAACTTCCCCATACATCTTTGGTGTCAATCGTATAACGTTTTTTGCTAGCTGCTGATTCTAAAACCATTTTTACAAATTCAGGATTATAGATTTCCTCTTCGGGAATTATGGTTTCCGAGCTTTCAATTATTTTTACAGCTTTCTTTTTACCAGAAAAAAGATGAATTAAATCCAATAAGGTTTTGCCCTCCTTACTATTTTCATTAATTTCTAAAGTTATCGTTGCCATGGCGAATGTTTTTAGCAAAGTTACAAATATTAATGAATGTTTCCAAAAAAACCAACAAGCAAATGAGTTGAGTGGCTTTGGGATTGTTAGCTATTAAACAAAATGACTCTTTCTAACTTCTTGTTATTTTTTTAAAGAAGAATTAATCTCTTGTGATCCAATTTTCTATTTTCAATCCTTTTATATTTTGAAAATCTTTTATATTATCTG
>CAZHLZ010000106.1:0-10692 GCA_964532475.1 uncultured Chitinophaga sp. | reverse complement strand
TATTAAGTATTGATTGTTGAAATCAATTTAAAGAAAAGTGTGAGTTTGCCCTGAAGATTATGCAGATGCGATGGTAGATATTTTAAATAATACAATTGGAAGAGATATTGCAAAGAAAAACCCTGATGCATCCTTTCATAAATTGGCTGAATTAGCTCTAAAAGAGCAGTACGAAAACGGTCTTTGGGTATCTTCAAAAAATGAAGATGACACTTTTAGTATTTCAAAACAAAAAATATCCAAAGAAAAGTATGAGCAGTCATTAGAAAAACTTAAAGAATTAGATAATTTTGGATTAAATGCAAAAGATTATGAAAATGAAAGTAAAAATTAGAATACCATTATTTTTTCTTATTACATTTTTTTTGGTTGGATGTTCAGAAAATTTAGATGATAAAATGTTTGAAATTATCGAAAATCAAAACAAAAAAAATAGCTGTAAAGTTAATTTTCAAGAAATAATAAATGAACCTTGGTCACTGATGTATATTGTTGAAGAGTACTTTACTCCTGAAGAAATTTCAAAAGCTATCGGGTTTAAATATTTAGGTCAAATGGTTTCTGATTGTGAATACCGAGTAATAATAACAGACCACAAAAAGATATTGACAGAATTTAGTTTTTACTCATCACGTATTGTTTTTGATGAAGACAATGATTCTGGCATAACACAAGTCTCTGCAAAGGATACTTTTTGTGCAATTTATAATACGACAATTGAACCACATTTTTATTCTTTAAAAAAGATGTAATATTGTAAATGAAGTTTATGATGTCAGGCGGTCATGATCCAAATGGTGCTTTGTACCAGCTCCGCTGGATATGCTTCGCTGCATTTGCACCGCGTCAGTAGCCACGAAGTGAATGCTACACAAATAAACATTAAACTCCTTGGTTTACCAACCAGGGAGTTTTTCATTTACAAAGCAGCTACATTTTTATGAAAGAAGTCTTTGAATTTTACTTCAATACTTTTTTCATTCTCACTAAAATAATTATAGCAGAAATAAAGGTTACAATCGCGATAAATAATATTGCGGCATTTAAATTATATAAATCAGCTATTATTCCAGTTAAAATCGCACCAATTGCATATCCTAAATCTCTCCATAAACGAAATATACCTACACTTTTTGCGCGATCTTCAGGATGCGTGTTTTCAGCAATTGTGGCTAAAAAAGTAGGGTAAACTAAGGCTGTTCCAAATCCTAATGCAACAGAAAGGATGACGAAAAAAGGTAAGGTTTCCGCAATAAAAAATCCGAATAATGCCAAGGCTTGTAAGAACATTCCTATAAAAAGTAGGTTTTTTTTAGGGAAAATATCAGACATTTTTCCTGTAAATAATTGTCCTAAACCCCAAACAGCTGGATAAATTGCTGTAATCATTCCAATTTCTCCCATGTTAAAATTTCGTTGTGCCAAAATAATGGGGAAAATGCCCCAAACCATTCCATCATTCAGGTTATTTACCAATCCAGCTTGAGTTACGGTGCCTAAGGTTTTATGTCGCCAAGTCGTGTCCCAAAATACATGCTTTAATTTTGGAATCAAACTGTTTACTTTTTCTAAATTTACAAAATTGCGAGTGTCCTTCACTAGAAATATACTTGAAAATAAACCCAAAATCACCAAAACAATTCCGATGTAAAAAGGGTAGGGGCGAAGTCCATATTCACTGGCGATGTATCCACTTAGAAATGCCACAAGTGCCACTGAGATGTAACCCGCAAATTCGTTTAAACCCATCGCAAAACCTCGTTGTTTATCTCCAACTAAGTCAATTTTCATCACCACAGTACTTGACCAAGCCAAACCTTGATTCACACCCAACAAAAGGTTTGCGAAAATAATCCAATTCCAACTTGTGGCATAAATCATGATAAAGGGAATCGGAATTGCGAAAAGCCAACCAAGGATAAGTAAATTTTTCCTACCGAATTTATTTGCTAAAGTACCTGTAAAATAATTTGTTAAGGCCTTAGTGATTCCAAAAACAACAATGAAAGATAAAATCGCTGTCTTTGCCGCAAGGTGAAATTCTTTTTCTGCTAACTCAGGCAGAATTGAACGTTCCATTCCAACCATTCCACCCACAAATGCGTTGACAATTACCAATAATGTAAATTGCTTCCAATTTTCTTTTAAGCCTAGACTTATTGCCTTCATACTATTTGCAAAGTTACAAAAATACCAAGGAACTATGCTAAAAACTCTCTCACGTGCTTTTGCAAGGCTAATTTTACGCTTTCCCAAGTTTGACCATTAATGCTAATTGGGTTTTCATCTTCCTCAGCATCATGAAAGTAAATTATCGCTTGTGGAATTGAAATTAACATCATATTGTCTGGGTACTTTTGATGATAAAAGTCTATTATCTGCCTTAAATTGAATTTCCGAAGTAGGATTTCTAAGTCGTAAAAATCTTTTTTCTTGGAACGCTTTAAAATTGCAAAAATTTTCATAGCAGCAATATCTTCATCACTAAACATTCGTACATCTTCGATGATATCTACGTTTCTGATTAATTTAAAAAAATGATGCTTAATGATGTCAACTTTTACGCCATCAATTTCACAAAAAATACCCACAGGATTGTTATCTCTTTTATAAACAGTATTAGGAAAATTATCTAAGATTGCATTTAATATTTCTTCTTTTTCAAAATTTTCAGTTGAGAATAAATCTAAATCAACAGAAATTCTATGTCCATGTTTTAAGGATAACGCTGTCCCACCTACCAAATAGAAATTTTTGAATTCTTTTAGCTTTAGGATGGATTTTAATAAATCCAATGTTGCTGGTTCGATTGTGCTGAGGTGTAACATCTAAATTCATTTATATTTTTATCTAAAATAGCGGATGCCAAATAAATTGTATTCAATGACAACCATTTTGCATTCAAAAGAACTTCCCGAATGCGTTCATCACCATAATACCTTCTGCAATTGCGAATATCATCTATATCACCTCGTTCAAAAACGCGCTCAATTACAAAAGCACTGCGCAGATTGTAATCAATATTTTCAAAATCAACATCCCAAAAGATGCTTTTCATAAAAACGGGTTTTTCTTTTTTTGACATACCACAAATTTAGTGAAATTTTTAGAGTTTTACAAAAAAGCATAAAATCACATTTATTTCCTCAACTTATACTGCAAAGTAAAATAAAAACTTCTTCCATCGGATGGCAGAATTCCAGGGCCAGGATAAGCTGTTGCTCGACGTGTATAATAGGAACTATTCAATACATTATTGATTCCAGCCTCTGCTTGAAACCATTTTTTAAACTCGTATCTAATGGAAAAATCCAGAACCGAATAAGCTGGAATAAAACCAATTACAGCATCGCCACTCGCTTCGAAGGCGTTTGATGCATCAGCATATTGTCCACTATTGTACGAAAATTGAATTTGTGTGGTGAATTGTTTGGATTTGAATTTAATTCCAGAACGCAGCATAATCGGACTGACATATTCTACCTCTTTTCCAACAAAATTTGCTTCTTTGGAACGAATATAAGTCGCTCTGATGTATGAAAAATTTATGAATGCAGACAAAGAATTTTTTGCAGAATCATTATACGCCTTGAAAAAATCCATTTCAGCGAATGCTTCCACGCCGTAGTTACGTGCATCCCCAATGTTTGTTCGGATTTTATTTACACCATTTGGTTCTGGGGCGAGACCAATTTTATTTCCATAAAACAAATGAAACAAGGCCACATCGACATACAAGTAAGGTTTTACTGCTCCTCGAAAACCAATTTCTGTGGTAGAACCAAATTCGTCCTTCATTAAGGTGTCAACAATCACATTTGGATTACTAACTCGAATGTCGTTGAAATTTACTGCACGGTAATTCAAACAGAAATTCCCGTAAATCGAGGTATAAGTGGATGGACGAAACGACATTCCTGCACCAAAAAGAGGAACAGTTCTTTTTAAGGAATTTGTGTCGCTAATTTGATAAATCCCTAAGGTATCGTTGTTTAAGGGATGAATCGAATATTTTTTGTAAAATCCTTGCGACGAACTTTGAATGTAATCTAATCGAAATCCTGCATTTGCTGTGAGTTTTGAGCCAATGAACCAAATATTGTCCATAAAAAATGAAGCGTTCTGTGATGGGAAATCGTAATGAGAATATTCTAAATCTCGTGGGTTTAAAAAGGTAAAGTTTGCATCGGAACTATCACTTGCCAAACCTTGAAGTGAACTCGTAAATCCTTGATAATAACGAACTCCGGTTAAAAATGCTGCCTTTGTTTTTAGTTCCGAGTTTTTATTTCCAAACGAATAGCGAGTTAAAAATCGTGCTTCTGCTCCCGCATTTTTAAAATCTCCTGCAATTAATTCTCGATTTCCTCCCAAATCAGCTTGATTGATTTTCCCTAAAAATCCTAAGGAATAACGGTTAGAGTTCATTCCAAAAGCACGAATGTTAAACACAGATTTTTTTGAAATTTCAAAATCGTAGTGCAAAGCCAAAATATTCCAGTTTACTTCGAACCAATTTCGTTCACGGATACTTTGCTTTGGATCTTGAAGAAACATTCCATCTGTCAATCCACCCGCTTGCTGCGCATCGTATTTCATTCCCGTGTATTCTAGCCTAATTTGCTGCTTTTCATTGATGGAATAGCCAAGTTGTGCGAAAAATTGATGTTGTAAAAACTCACTATTTAAGCGATAACCATCACCTTTTTTTACTTGATGATAAACCTGGTATTCAAATCGTTTAGCCGTTCCACTGATGCGGTTAAAACTTCCGAAATAGCCAAAACTTCCAACTGTATTTCGAGAGGTAAACTCAAAAGGAGAATTTTTTATAGGATATTTGATGACGAAATTCATTAATCCTCCAAATTGTGTTCCGTATTGCAAAGATGCTGAGCCTCGTATGATTTCTATTTGAGAAAGCGCTTCGAGCGGAGGCGTATAATAACTTTCAGGATACCCCAAGGCGTCTGCACTGATGTCATAACCATTCTGACGTGTGTTGAAATTCGCGGCACGATTAGGAGAAAGTCCTCTTCCTCCAACTCCCATTTGAATGCCAGCACCATCACTTTCCCAAATGTTCAAACCAGGAACTTTAGCGAATAATTCACGTGGATTTCCTGTAGATTTTGCTCCATTTTGACTTTCTGTTTGGATGATTGAACTGGTTCCAGTGGCAATTTGAACACCTTTTACAGGAGGTAAATATCCAATATCGAATAAATTATTTCTTTTCTGAATGACTTTGATTTCGTCGATTTGCTGCAATTTTTCCAGAATTACAAGTGAATTAGATAGAAAAAGTTCTTCAACAGACATCGTTTTTTGCTCAAAATCTGGATGAATAAATTGAATAGAATCTCCTAACTTTTGATTTAATAAAAATTTCCCTTCAAAATTCGTATACACTTTTTCTGTGCCAGAAATAACCAAAACGCCCTGAATTTTTGCTTTGTTTTGGTCCATGACAATTCCATCCACTTGCGAAAAAAAGTGATTAATACAAAAAAATGCAACAAATATCAGAAGGGTTCTAACCATGTTCGGGGCGCTAAATTATTCTTTATTTGTGTTAAATCAATTTTTTTTGATACAAATTCTTTGCTTGACCTGCCATTTAAGCTAACAAAAATTGAGGCATGAACACTTGGGTTTTTAAGTCGATGGCTTTGATTTGCAAAGATAAAAGTGGTATCCTGAAATTTATTTTTTAAAAAATTGGCGTATTGCAAAATAAAATCAGCTTGCGTCGCCATTTGATCCTCCTGAGTGGCGGTTAAAAAATCAGAATTTTGGATTTCAATTTCGCCACCGTTTTTTCTATCTTTTAAGTAAAAAGTGGCACTTCCTTCCTTGTGCATGAGCATTACTCTCCAAGAAAATCGCATTCCTTCTTCCGACCAATATAAATTCCCAGGATAAAGTAAATAGCGGAATGGGAATACAATTTGGAAGGCAATGTAAAGTGATAATATGCAGATAATAAATCTGTTATAAATTGAACTTTTTATTTTTTGAATATGATTTCCATCTTGAAATGGAATCCATTTTTTTAGGAAATCTATGATTTTTTGGTGGAATTCATCTGAAAAGAAAATTAATGTTGAAAAAATCATTACCCACGGAAATACTCCAATCGGGAAAAGTAACCATGTTACCAAATGGAAAATAATTACCACAAAATAGGCGTATTTTCTAGTTTTTTTGACACTCAAGAAAAATGGAATTGTTAAGTCGTAAATACAACCAAACCACGAAAGTGCAAAAGCCAAAAAACTAGAAGCAAACAATCCTCCCAAAAGCGGCAAATCTCTGTAAGCTTGCAACCAAATTTTTAAGGGTTGTGCTTCAAAAAGCCAGTCCGAGTTCAATTTTGCGTAACCTGCAAACCAATATACAATTCCCAATTGAAATCGAATGATCCAAATGGTCCAAGCGGAAACTTCTTTGCTTTGTATTTCTGGATTCCGTGCAGAATCGATTGAAAAATTTTGATTTGCTGGAAGGAAAATTAGCAAAAATGCAATTAAACTTACAAAATAATAATGATTTAGGTAGAATGATTTATCGAGCAATTCAATATAAGTAAAACAAACAAAAAACAGGATGGTTGAAAGTCTGTAAAATGCTCCCAAAAGAATTCCGATACTTGCGAAAAACATTAGAATAAAAGGCAGATACATCCAATTTCCTGGTAATACTTTGATCCAATCAAAACCATAAAATGTAAAATGAAATGGAGGATTTATGTATAATTCTGCCACCCAACCTTTAGAAATAAAACGCAAAACCCCAAATAGCATCAATGCTCCAAAAATGATTCTAAAAACCACCAATGGAGCAATGCTAACTTGCTTGAAAAAAAGATTATTAAACCTGTTATTCATTAGATAATTTCAACTATTTCGAATATTGAACCTTAAACTTTAAACTTTTCAATCCCCATCATTATCCTGATACGTAATCAATATTCCGAAGGCCGATGTCATGTCTGTTTTAAGGTAAACCAATGAATTTTGAACATAAGTATAATAATCGTCCACCGTTTGGCTTGAATTTGCCATCATGTTTTCTAAATCGCTTGTCCAAGTTTGAGGTTCAGCAATCATGAAGTTAAGGCGAGTGCTGATAGTTGAGTTTAAACTAGTTTTTTCTAATGCAATTAAATAATCATCAAATCCAATTCCGTTTAAACCTGTGTAAACACTTCTAAAAGTCTTGAAATTTTCTAAAATCAATTCTTTACCAATTTTTGAATACCTTGCTTCTAAATATTCTAAGCGTTGAATACCAAGACTTTGTTTACCTAGTGGAATACCAATTTTGGAGTTTTTTAATAAATCGTAATCTTTGCAAAAAGCGTTTACTAATTGAGAAAATGGACTCGTTGAACTTGTTCCAGTTCCATCAATAAATGTAGCCCTGTAAGTAGACCAATTAGTTACAACGTAGTTTGTTTCGCTCGTAATTTTTTCTAATAAATCACTTACATATTGCTGACGATTTGTGTTTTGCAAGTTTGAAAGTGCATTAGTTTCAAAAAATAAATAATCCATGGCTGGTAAACCAATTGCAGAGACATTTGAAAAAGTTGCCAAATCATAATTTCCTGAAGAAATATTTGACTCAATGACACTTGTATCCGTTGGGAAAGTACCTACAGCTCCAGGTAATGCATTATCCATCGCAGGACCAAAATCGATAAATTTTACTTTTTGAAATGAAATGTAAGCTGATTTCCAACTAGTTTTTACAAGAACTAAATTTTCCTGCGAAGGATTTGCCTTAAAAGCTGTCCAATTTGAATTCAAGTTGTCAACCTTCCCTTTCAATTCATTGTATGATGGAATAATCCAATTATCAGCTAAGTTTACTAAAATATCTTTTTTCTCAAAAGTATCTGTTGGTTTGTTTTCTTTGTCTTTACAAGAAACTGCCAAGCTCAATAAACTCAGAGATAAGATTCCTATGATTCTAATATTTCGCATCTAAATCTGCTTTAATTTCGTTAATTTTTGTAAGAGATAAGTTCCAAAAGTTAGTTCCAAATTTTGCTAAAATTGCATCTAATTCTGCATTTGAAAGTCTTCTAGTATCAAGTGGGGCGTATCTTAAACATAAAGTAAAAGCATAAGCTTCTGAAACTACGTGTAAAAATTTAGCTTGATCTGTTCCGAAGCTGTTTGCTGCATCTGTCAAATATTGCATCGCAGAATAAGCGGAAACATTTTCCCACATCTTTTTAATTTCAACAATTGCTGCATCTCTATCGGAATAAGCATCATTAACAATTGCTGCTCTACCTTTCAAGAAATTGTCCATTAATATTTTGTTGGAACCTAAACTTGTATTTTGTGAATTTGAATATTTACCCCAAAAATCTGCTGGAATAATGGCTGGAAAGCTTTGGTCAACACCAAAATATCCAAATGCTTCGTCCCAATGGTGTTCCATTTGTGTGTAATTATATCCTGAAACAGCAGTTGTATTGTCCACATTCATTTTTGCTTCTGAAAAGTAAGAATTCAATGCTTGATTCATAAATACAGCTCCCATCAAACCTTTTTCAATAAGTTGAAGGTACTCAACACCATTTTTGCTAAAAAGGTATGTTTTATTGTCTGAAGTCGTTAATTTTCCAGCTTGACCGTTACTTGCTGCTTGAGAGAATTCGTTACTTGCTATTGCCATTGAGTCCATAAATCCTTCAAAGAGTACTCTGTCTAATTCGAAACATTTGTCTTTTAGTTGTTTTGATGATGTAAAAGAAAAAGCTCCGTTTGCGTTTCCATTTGTGTTAGCGAACATATCTTTTAGTTGCTGAGCATTTAAAGCTGCACTCGTTCCAGTTTTTAAGTAAACAACTATTTCACGTAGTTGGTTCAGTCTTTCTGTTTGACCATCGTAATTTACGGTTGATACTCCACTTACATCTACAAAAGAATAAGTGGTCGGTATGCTATAACTTGGCTCATCAAAAACACAAGACCCATCATCCTTTTTTGCTTCTGAATTGTAGTTAAGTGCTGTTTCATCTGTGCAACCTTCTTTTTTGCATGAAGCAAATGCTAAGCAAATAGCGAATATTATTGATATATTTTTCATCTTATTTAGATTTATTTTAAACAAGACAAAAGTATAGGGGATGAAACTTTCTTACAATACCTTATTTGTGGTATTTTTGGAAATAAAAAAACCCGACTCTAAAAAGAATCGGGTTTTAAATTAATTAAAAGGAAATTAGAATTTCAAGGAAATACCAGCACTTACAACTGGTCCACCTAATCCAATTTCAGCATTTATTCCAATATTTTCTGTAAAATAATATCTAGTTCCTACAGCTAACCTTAGAGAAACAGGTAACAAAGTTGCGTTAGCACTTTCATCATCGTAGTTTGGATAATCGGTTGTAACCGAATAATTTCTTAAATTAGTCCCAGCTCCTACACCAAAGTATGCATCAACATTATCATTTTCTACGAAGTGATAATTGAATCGAGCTTGAATTCTAATTCGTGACATCTTTGCTTTAACTTCATAAGTTTTATACAAACTCCCATCCATATTCAAAGAATCGGCGTTTCCCGTAGCACTTAAGGTATTGTAAATAAAATCCACACCAATTCCAAATTTGTCAGCAACCATGTATTCAGCTCTTAATCCCATAGGTCCAACTCCTTTAACCTTGAAATCAGCACCATCTATGCCTGAAGATAAACTTTTACCAAAATTTGGCCCACCATAATATGGATCAATAATAATATTTCCTTGTTCAACTGCTTGAGCGTTTACTTTTGAATTCAGAACTGAAATAAGTCCAAAAAACCCGACAACTAATAATTTTTTCATGCTTTATAATTAAGTTATTTAATAAATTTTAACAAATATAATTTTTTATTTTACATAATTACTACATTTCAAGAAAAAGGAATGAAATAATTTCAATTCCTTTATAATTTTAGTTAAAACTAAATTATTAATTTTCCTATAATCTCATGTATTTCCCAGATGGAAAAACTTTGATCTCGCAATTGGAGAGTCATTGTACCCATGATTTAATGGTGTGTAAATTGGATTAGGCTCCATTGTACCTTAATATTATTTGATTTTAACATTGGAAAAATTTCAATTTGATCTTATCAGATTTAATTGTCCAGTCCTAAATTTTTTATTTCATAAAACTTGCACCATTAAAATTTGGTAAAATACTTGATTTGTTTTACCAATTGAGATAAAGAAAGAAAAAAATTAAACAAAATTAATTAAGTGTAATAAATGCCTCCTTGAATTAAGCGCAAAATAAATGGAATACATGAAAAAAGCTGTCCATTTCTGAACAGCTTTACTAATATCTTTTAGAAAAAATTAATTTTCCATCAATTTAATTAAATTCAAAGCCGAACCAGCTTTAAACCACTCAATTTGAGATTGATTGTAAGTGTGATTTAAAGAAATACTTTCATTTGAACCATCCGCATGCATAATTTCTAAGTTCAATGGTTTTCCTGGAGCAAAAGATTCTAAGTCAATGAAATTGAAAGTATCATCCTCTTGAATTTTATCGTAATCTGACTCATTTGCAAAAGTCAAAGCTAACATTCCTTGTTTTTTCAAGTTTGTTTCATGGATACGAGCAAAAGATTTCACAATTACCGCACGAACACCTAAATGACGTGGTTCCATCGCAGC
>CAZHLZ010000105.1:0-10728 GCA_964532475.1 uncultured Chitinophaga sp. | reverse complement strand
ATACAAAGAAAATTACAACGCCAACTGCAATAATCGTTAACGGTGAATTAAAAATTGAACTTGCTGTTTCTTGGGTTTCGAATAGGGATGTGAACATGTTTTTTTTAGTTATGAGTTATTAATGATGCACTTCGACTTACTTCATTTCGACTGTGCTCAATGCAACGCGACAGGCTCAGCACAAGTCGCTCAGTGTTAAAATGATGAGTTATTAATGATAGATTATGAATGTTAAATTACTAATTTTTGACTAAAATAAATAATATTTAGAGAAATTCAAATACTTGTTGAAAACTTTTTTTAATTTTTCAAATCGAAAAAAACAAAAATTAAAAGATAATTCAAGCTTTATGAAAACTGATGACGAATCATTAAAATTTAGCAGAAATAATTAAATTTTCTCCACCAAAATTAAATTATCATCCACTAACTCAATAATTTTTATCATTGTACCCGTTGGAATTTCATCGCTGTTCGTAATTGCATTTAACTCGTGGAAAGAACCATTTACACTCACTTGAACTTTTCCATAACCCGATTTTTGACCTGGAATTCTCAAATAAACAGAAGCTGTTTTTCCAACTACATTGTTTATATTAAAAGTATTGTCTTCGGCTAATTTTTGAACTTGTTTAATAACAACAAAGAATAAATATACAAAAAGCGAACCTACTACAAAAGCAATCAAAATGAGTAACCAACTGCTTTCTATCGATTTAAAAAATGAAATTCCAGTCCACGAAAAACCAAGTAGGAAATTAATCAAATTACGTAAAGTAAACAATTGAAAAGGCATGTCAGTCCCGTCAAAATCCCCGTTAAAGTCAGGATTTGTACCATCTGATGAATCAGCTCCTGCGAATGTCATAATGGTTTGAATAATGAAAATCAAACTTGCTGGAATTGCAATAAACCAAAATGATTTTTCTAAGTTTGTCATGTTTACGAAAAAGTCCATAATTTTATTTTTTGACTAAAATAAGAATTTTTTGTTTATATTTTGATAATATTTTAAAGTTTTTGAGTGTAAACTCATCCTTTATCACCTAAAAGTAAATAATAATTTGTGGCTAAATTAAAAAGAACATCCCCCTTTGAAAAAATAAATCACTGAAAAACAACTATTTATCGTCTTACTTTTTTCATTGCCAAAAAAGTAAGCAAAAAGTCTAGTCCTATTTGTTACTCAAAACTTTCATTCATTGCAAATCGATAATTTTCTACCGATATTTATCGGCAGAGCTTGCAGCTAATTGACTTCGTCGCTGCTACGCGGTCAATTATTAGCGATTTCCAATTTCATTTTCAGTTTTTCACAACAAAAAGGGACAAAAAAGGTTCCATACTAATTTTACTGAGGAAATTTATTTCTTTTTTCCCTCTAAAATTTTTGGGGTAAAAAACTGATATCTAAATTTTTACCTTTCAAATTCTATAAGTAGATTTACTTACGAATAATTTTTCTTGAAATAATTTCTCCTTTCTCTGAAACAAAATGGAACAAATATAATCCAGCATTGAATTGACTTACATTTATTTTTTCTCCAGATGTTAATGATTTTGAAAAACACAATTTTCCTTTGGAATCCAAGACTGAAAGTGATATTTTATCCATGTTATCAAACTTTATTTCAACAAAATCACTAGCAGGATTTGGACTTATTTGAATCAAGTCGGCTTCCACTTCTTGTTGATTTAAAAAAGAATTATTCAAATTTGGGTCATTTACAATTGTTCCGTTTGAGTTGATAATCCAATTATTCGGGTCAATTTGAGTTAAATTGCTAATTCCTTGGATATTTTGAATGTAAAAATTTGTACTCGCAGCGTTGATATCAAATCGTATTATCGTATCACTCATTCCAGTTCTTTGAAATTTCAAATCAATTGGATTGGTAAACAATGGTGTAACTGTTGGCACAGAAACTGTTTGATTTATCTGCACATATAAATTATTATCTGAAAAATTCCATTTTGCTGAGTAAGTTGGATATCCTTCACCAAAATACCACTGCTCGAACGCTTCTGTTAAATCAAGTCCTGATACTAATTCCAATTCTTGTTGAACATCTAAACCACCAGCTGTGCTGAATTTGTAAGTTTCTTGAAAATTTCTGAGCGCTTGAAAAAATTGTTCATCATCATTCAATATGTATCTGAATGTATGAACGATTGCGGCACCTTTATCGTAGGTTAATCGCCCACTAAAAATTCGATTTCCATTCAAACTATCTTCCACCCAAACGCTACCACCAACTTGACTTTTGATGTTTGAATGTCGTGCATTCATGTCTGCAATTTGTTCACCTGGGTATAATTCGTTCAACATCAAATACTCGGCGTAAGAAGCAAAACCTTCATTCACCCAAATATCTGCCCAAGATTTGCACGTAACTTGATCTCCCCACCACTGATGTGCTAATTCGTGAGCTGTCAAAGTTTTCTCAAAAAATCCTTGAGTCGTCATCGTTTGATGTTCCATTCCACCGCTTAATGGCGCCATGCAATGTCCGTATTTTTCCTCATGAAATGGGTAAAGTCCGAAAATATTCGAAAAATATTCAATAAAATCAACTGTTTCATCAATATCATTTTGAAAGTTTGTCAATGTAGCAGGATTGTTGTAAATGTAGTTTTTTACTTCAACAGGATTCGCCGCCCCAATTGGATTTGCATAAACTGTATAATCTACATATTCTCCAATTGCAACAGAAATTAAATAATAATCAATTGGATATCTATGTTTCCATTCAAATCTTGTGTTACCATTCCCTAAATCAATTTCATTTGTCAAGACACCATTGGAACCTGCTTTGCAAGTAGATGGCACAGTGATATTAACATCAACACTATCAATTTTATCTGTCAAAGATTGTTTGCATGGAAACCATTCGAAAGCCGAAAAAGGCTCACTTAACGACCACGTAATTCGATTGCCCCAACTTGGTGATGTTGCATTTGTCATACCAGAACCTCCTAAAGGGTTGGAAGCAGCACTTGGTGGAGTTCCTTGGTAATTAACGGAAATTACGAAAGCTTCATCAGTAGAAATATTCACTGGAACTTTAATTAAATGTTCTACTCGCGTATAAGCAACAGGTGCATTATTTAATAAGATTTCGTTTACTGTTAATGAGCTAAATAACTCAAAATATACAGAATCTAGGTTTTCACGCGCAGTTCCATGCAATTCTACAATTCCAGAAAGAGCGGTAGATTGGTTTGTCATATTTAAATCGAACTTGTAAAAATGCATGTCATAACGTTCAGTTTCTGCGATTTCAGCAACAGAAAGTGTATTGCTTTTTAGGTTGAAATTTTTGCTTTTAATGTTCGCGCAGGAGAAATTTTCTTTTTGTGAAAAAGAAATAAATATTAAAAATAAATTTAAGATTGTAATTTTAGTTTTCATTTGAATTATAGTTTCCTTAAAATTAGTTGAATTTTTTAAGTTAAAATAAAAAATAGTTTTAAATGTTGTTTTTATTTATTTCACGGTAAAATCAAATAATCTGAGTTCGATAATAAAATTGGGTAAAAAATAAAAAGTCCCGAAAATTTCGAGACTCAGTTAAAATATTTGCTTTTTTTTATATTATTTTGAAAATCTTCGTAAGGAAGACCAACTTCCGCCATTATGAACATTGAGAAAACCTGCACCTTTTAGTAAGGATTTTGCCGAACCACTTCTCATTCCAGAGGCACAGCATGTAATGTAGGTCTTGTTTTTGTCTAATTTAGACATATTACTGCGTAATTGATCTAAAGGAATATTCATGGAACCTTTTACATTTCCTCCTTGGTATTCACCTTTTGTGCGTACATCTATAATTTGTGCCCCAGCTTTGACCAATGCGTCTAAATCTACTTTTTTACCGAATAAACTACTTAAAATTCCCATAATTTTTTCCTATAAATTGTTAACATCTAACCAAGAACCACCATTTTGGCATTCGATTCCGTGAGCTTGCAAAAATTGAGTTGCCTGACCGCTTCTATTTCCACTAGCGCAGCACAAAACAATTGGAGCACTCATTTCTTTAAACTCTTCAATTCGAGTTGGAACGTCTTGTAAAGGAATATTTTTTGAACCAGCTACATGTCCACCCATAAATTCACCTGGACTTCTTACATCAATGATTGTCATAACTTTAAATTTTAATTTCTGAACAAAATTAGGGTATTAAAAGGGAATGCTGTGTGACCTTTGTTACTTATAGAAAATTGAAGTTTTAGGATCTGCAAAAAAATAAAAGATTTAACCGCTAAAAACTTTTTTGTTACACAATATAAGTTGTGCAAGTACGAGTATCAAACTGCTCCAAGGGAAATGGAAATCTTTATGAAATTTTCGAAAATTTTGAAAATCAAATTCAAAAGCGATAGCTCTTTGAGTTGATATTGAAAAAGGAGAAAAAGAATAAAATTGGAATTGTACTTGGAAAAAGCAGCCGAAAAATGAAAATAAAAGTTTTAATCGTTAAAAATATTTTTATTTCTGATTTCTAAAGCTTTGAGATTTATTTTTTAACCACTTTTCTCACAATAATTTGTTCTTTGTAATGGATTTTGAGTATATACACCCCATTATTTATCCGAGACGTTTCAACTACATTACTTCTATTTACGGATAAAACCAAATTTCC
Organism: uncultured Chitinophaga sp.; assembly: GCA_964532475.1. Classification (GTDB taxonomy): domain Bacteria; phylum Bacteroidota; class Bacteroidia; order Flavobacteriales_D; family Crocinitomicaceae; genus M2408. The sequence continues at coordinate 6,082 of CAZHLZ010000105.1, read as the reverse complement.
TGTTTCGCTAAAAATTTCAATTTTTTGAATTTTATCGTCGTCTTGGGCATTTTTATGTTGCACAAAAAGTTGTTCATTGAAAGGATTTGGATATGTTCCCACGCCTGAAAGATTGATTTCTTGCACGTTTTGAGAAAAAAGTGAAGTACTTGCAAAAACGAATAAAAAGAAAAAAAGTGCTTTCATGACATTTAATTTATATTTTCACTAACGGAAGAAATTTAATAGGGTTACAAAAAATATGAATTTTATCTTAAAATTTTGTTTTCTTGTTAACTTTGCAAAAAAATCAAATATGAGATACGACGTAGCAATTATTGGTGGAGGAATTGTTGGAGCAGCAACTTTATATAAATTACAAATCAAATATCCGAATTTGAATTTGGTATTGATAGAAAAAGAAAAAATGTTGGCTGATCATCAAACCGGTCATAATTCGGGAGTTATTCACTCAGGATTGTACTATACTCCAGGTTCTTTGAAAGCAAAAAATTGCGTTGAAGGTCGTCATGAATTGGTTGCTTTTGCCAAAGAACATGGAATTGCTCATGATGTGTGTGGTAAAGTTGTGGTTGCAACAAAGGAAAGTGAATTGCCGCACATGGAAAAGATTTTCAACAATGGAATTGCGAACAACATCGAAGGAATCAGAAAAATTACTGCTGAGGAAATTCGTGAAATTGAACCACATGTAAAAGGAATTGCTGGAATTTGGGTTCCATGTACCGGGATTATCGATTTTCGTGGTGCAACCGAAAAAATGGTTGAACTAGCTTTGGCGAAAAATCCAAATAGCAAATTATTATTACAACATGAAGTTATTGATGTGGAGAAAAAAGATGGTCATTCAATAATTGTAACCAATAAAAATAAGGTTGAAGCGAATTATGTTGTTTTCTGTGCAGGCTTACAAGCAGATCGTTTAGCGAAAAAAGACGGAGTAAATTTAAAAGAGAAAGTTGTTGGTTTTAGAGGCGATTACTATGAATTAACAGATGCTGCCAAACATAAGGTTAAAAATTTAATTTATCCTGTTCCAGATCCACAATTTCCATTTTTAGGAGTTCACTTTACACGCATGACGAATGGTGACATCGAATGTGGTCCAAATGCTGTTTTCACTTTTAAAAGAGAAGGATATGGGAAAACAGATTTTTCTTTTAGAGATACATGGGACGCATTGACCTACAAAGGAACGTGGAAATTATTCTTCAAAAACATGAAATATGGAATTGACGAATACCGCAGGGCTTTTTCTAAAAAATTATTCTTAAAAACCTTACAAGTTTTGATTCCTGATCTTACAATGGACGACATAAAACCAGGAAGAGCTGGAGTTCGCGCTTTGTTGTTAAGAGAAGATGGTGACACAAGAGATGATTTCAGAATTGAATACCACGGAAACTCGATTCACGTGCTCAATGCTCCTTCGCCAGCAGCCACTGCTTCTCTGGCAATTGGAGGTTATATTGCTGAGGAAGCTGAAAAACATTTTAAGTTGAGTTAGGGGTTAGTAAATAGGAGTTAGGGGTTAGTAGTTAGTAAATAGGGGTTAGGGGTTAGTAGTTAGTAAATAGGGATTAGTAGTGAAAAGTTAGAAGTGAGGATTGTAGAAATAAGACCTAATATATAGCAATGAAAAAAAAGTACCAAGCAAGCTCTATTGCTTTAATTTACACCCTAATTAGCCTATCGGTTCTTTTGCCCTATTGACCGTTTTTCTTTTTGCCCTTTTTAGTTTCATTACCGGCATTAATCATCCTTGATTTTTACTTTCATTAATTGTGGAGTCAGGATATATTCATAATTTAATACTCGTATTTTTACTTTTCTCCCTGGTCATAGTAATTACAATTACTTTCATCAATAAATTACGAATGAAGATTGTAGACTCCTCAAAAATTAGAAATCGAACGATTCATTTTTTTTTCATACTGCAATTTTTCATTTTCCACCCTTTAGGATTTGCTATCTATAATCTACTTGAAACTAACAACTCAAGTGACCCTCAATTTATCTTAGAGGTAATAAGCACTTTTCCCTACTCAGGTATTTCTTCTTAATTTTTGGAATTGTTTTAGATTTCTTCCCACAGAATTCTAAGTCATAAGCGATTCAAAACTATATTTTTTTAATTAATTATTGTAGTTTCAAAGATACATAATTACAACAAAATGTATTTTAGAAAATACAATAATTAAAAATTAATGTACTATTTAATTTACAAAAATTACTATTTTTTGTAACTTTGATAGAATAAATTTTGTAACTTTGTCAAAAAAACAAAATGGAAGAATTATTTCAAACACAGCAAGTTTTGTTGAAAAATCTGAAAGAAGATTTTGAGCGAACCTTATTGCATACTATCCCATGGAATGAGCGAGCAATTATGATTTTCGGAGCAAGAGGTTTGGGGAAAACTACCTTGTTCTTGCAACATCTAAAAAAAACATACACAAGTCGAGAAGCTTTATACATAACATTGGATGATATTTATTTCAAAAAACACACCTTGGTCGAAACTGCTCGTACTTTTTCACAAAACAAAGGGAAAATATTGCTTTTGGATGAAGCGCATAAATACCCTGACTGGAGCCGAGAAGTTAAAAATATTTACGATTTAATTCCTGATTTGAAATTATTGATCACAGGTTCTTCCATCCTAGAATTGCAAAAATCAGAAGCAGATTTAAGCCGAAGAGTGCTCAATTTTCAACTTTCCGAATTATCTTTTAGGGAATTTTTGGCGATAAAACATAAAATTATTTTACCTATTTTTTCTTTAGAAGATATTTTAAGCCGGCATGAAGAAATAGTTCAAACAATCATGGAAATACTTCCGAAACCATTGTTTTACTTTAAACAGTATTTAGAATGGGGCGCATACCCAATTTTTAAAGAAACAAATTATGTTCATCAGCGTTTAAAACAAACTATTAATATGATAATTGACGTGGATTTACCTAACTCGATTTCCATTGAATTTAGCACCTTACATCAGGTCAAAAAACTGCTTTACATCATCGCTCAATCCGTACCATTTAAACCCAATATCAGCAAATTGGCAGAACAAGTAGCTTGCACGCGTCCAAAATTATATGAAATGATAAAAATATTAGAAGCTGCGCGTTTAACTTACGGCTTATACAGTGCATCAAATAATAGTACTTTGCTCAATAAACCAGAGAAAATTTACCTTCATAATTCAAATTTACATTACGCCTTGAGCGAGAGAAAACCTGAAATTGGAACCATTCGTGAAACCTTTTTCATCAATCAACTTGAAAGCGCAGGACACCAAGTGAATTACAATAAAACAGGTGACTTTTTGATTGACAAAAAATGGACTTTTGAAATTGGTGGAAGAAATAAAACTCAAGAACAAATTAAAGGCAAAGCAAATTCTTTCTTAGCAAAAGATGAAATAGAATTTGGTTACCAAAATAGTATTCCTTTATGGTTGTTTGGGGTGTTATTTTGATTTTTTTTGAACTCTTAAGAACCGTCAATTCTTAATGATGTGACAATACAGCGTTTAAACTCTTTTTCGATAATTAATAAATTAAATCTATAACATTATCATATAAATCAATAACATCAATACATATTTACTTGGTACATTTGTTAAAAATTAAATTATCATAAAAAAATAATTTTAACACATGTATTACTGATATCGTTTTCAGTATTTTCACAAGAGCAAGCAATGAGTAAATGTCCCGTAAACCATGGTGGAACAAGTTCTTCATCACAAACAAACATTTCTACAGAGAAAGAGATGGTAAAAACCAACAAAGATTGGTGGCCGAATCAACTCGATTTAAGCGTTTTGAGACAGCAGTCTGAATTATCAAATCCAATGAATCAAAATTTTGATTATCGAGCAAGTTTTATGCAACTTGAATACGATTCTTTGAAAGCTGATTTGAGTAAGTTAATGACTGAATCACAAGATTGGTGGCCAGCAGATTTTGGAAATTATGGCCCTTTGTTTATTCGAATGGCTTGGCATAGTGCTGGAACTTATCGTTCTGCTGATGGTAGAGGTGGCGCATCAGAAGGACAACAACGTTTTGCGCCATTAAATTCTTGGCCAGACAATGTGAATTTAGACAAGGCAAGAAGATTACTTTGGCCTATTAAACAAAAATATGGAAGTAAAATTTCTTGGGCAGATTTAATGATTTTGACAGGAAATGTTGCCTTGGAAACAATGGGTTTTAAAACTTTAGGATTTGCTGGTGGCCGTGCCGATGTTTGGGAGCCACAAAGTAACATTTATTGGGGAAAAGAAACAAAATGGTTGGATGACAAACGTTACTCTGAAGAAAAAGTATTGGAAAATCCTTTGGCAGCGGTACAAATGGGTTTAATATATGTGAACCCTGAAGGTCCAGGAGGAAATCCAGATCCACTTTTGGCAGCGAAAGACATTCGTGAAACATTTGCAAGAATGGGAATGAATGATGAAGAAACTGTAGCCTTAATTGCAGGCGGCCACACCTTAGGTAAAACTCATGGTGCAGGTTCGGCAACAAATGTAGGAAGTGACCCCGAAGGATCATCGATTGAAAAACAAGGCTTGGGTTGGGAAAGTTCCTACAAATCTGGAAAAGGAAAAGACGCAATTTCATCTGGATTAGAAGTAACATGGACATCTACACCGACCGAATGGAATCACCAGTACCTAAAACTTTTGTTTGACAACGAATGGGAATTAACTAAAAGTCCTGCTGGAGCACACCAGTGGGTTGCAAAAAACTCAAAAGTTACTGTTCCTGATGCGTTTGATGAAAAAATTCGTCATAAACCAACAATGTTAACAACAGATTTATCTTTGAGATACGATCCAATTTATGAAAAAATTTCACGTCGTTTTCTTGCCAATCCTGCGGAATTTGATTTAGCATTTGCGCAAGCTTGGTTTAAACTTACACATCGTGATTTCGGTCCAAAATCCTTGTACTTAGGAAAAGAAGCACCAAAAGAAGATTTCTTGTGGCAAGATCCAATTCCAACACTAAATCATGAATTGGCAAATGAAAATGATATAACTTCGTTAAAATCTCTTATTCTTGCCAGTGGCCTAAGTGAAAGTGAATTGATAGAAACAGCTTGGGCTTCTGCATCAACATATCGGAATTCTGATAAAAGAGGAGGTGCAAATGGAGCGCGAATAAGACTTGAGCCACAAGTAAATTGGGAAGTAAACAATCCTAAGCAGTTGAAAAAAGTTTTGGCAGAGTATGAAAAAATTCAAAAAGACTTCAATTCTAAATCCAAAACGAAACAAATTTCAATGGCAGATTTACTTGTTTTAGGTGGAAATGCTGCACTAGAAAAATCAATTAAGGCTTCAGGATTTTCATTAAATGTACCATTTTTAGCTGGACGAATGGATGCAAATCAAGCACAAACTGATGTTGAATCATTCAATTTATTGGAACCAATGGCAGATGGATTTAGAAATTACAAAAAAGGAAATTACACCTTTTCAACAGAAGAATTATTGATTGATAAAGCACAATTACTCAATTTGACTGCACCAGAATTAACAGTTTTATTTGGGGGACTTAAAAGCTTAAACATCAACTACGATGATTCTCAAAATGGAATTCTTACAAAAAATTCAGGTAAATTATCGAATGAATTTTTCGTAAACTTGTTGGACATGAATTATGAATGGAAAGCAAAAGATAATTCACAAGAAATTTTCGAAGGAAAAGACAGAAAAACTGGAAAAGTTGTCTGGACAGCAACGAGAGCAGATTTAATTTTTGGATCTAATTCAGAATTAAGAGCCTTGGCCGAAGTTTATGCAAGTACCGATTACAAAGAACAATTCATCAAAGATTTCGTCCAAGTTTGGGATAAAATAATGAATGCAGACCGCTTTGATATGAAAAAGTAAAACGAAACTGTCGAATTAATAAAATGGGGTCGAATTAAAGTTCGACCCTTTTTTTGCCTTCAATAATTTCTTTTATTTCAGCCTGATAATGCTCATTTCCTTTGGAGTACCCCCCAAAAAAACAAATGTACAAAATAAAAAAAGCAAAAAAGCACTAAAAAGCCAATAAAA